>VBAB01000115.1:7585-11740 GCA_005888525.1 Alphaproteobacteria bacterium | reverse complement strand
GCATCGAGCCCGACATCGCTGGCCCGCTCCTCCATGCCGGCGCGGGGGCAGCCGTGCTGGGGCGCGTCACGCTCGGGCGCAATGCGTGGCTGGGCGCGCTCAGCGTCATGCGCGCCGACGGGCACTTCGTGAGGGTCGGTGACGACTTCCATCTTGGCGCCCGCTCGACCTTGCACATCAACCACGAGATCTTCCCCTGCATCGTGGGGAATCGGGTGGCGGTCGGCCGCAATGCCTGCGTGCACGCTTGCACGGTCGGCAGCGATGTCGTGATCGGCGACGGCGTGGTCATCCTCGATGGCGCCGTGGTGGAAGACAACGTCGTGCTCGAGGGTGGCTCCACGGTGTTCCCCAACAAGCGCGTGCCGGGCGGCTTCCTCTATGCCGGCAGCCCGGCCAAGCCGGTGCGGGCGCTCGGCGCCGGCGAGGTGGCCGAGCGGCGGCAGCAAATGATTGCTGAGCGCGACGCTGCCGAGCCCGGCACCCAGACATCGGCTGCCATGGCTGCGGTCTCCAGTGTCCACGCTTCCGTCTTCATCGCCAGCACGGCGACCGTAGCCGGTCGCATCGCCGCTGCAGAATCCGCGAGCGTCTGGTACAGCAACACGCTCGACGCCGGAGCCGCCGCCATCTCGATCGGCGCGCGCACCAACATCCAGGACAACACCATCATCCGCTGCGCGACGGCGCAGGGGGTCAGCATCGGCCGCGACTCCGCCGTCGGCCACAACGTGCTGATCCATGACTGCGTCATCGGCGATCGCACGCTGATCGGCATCGGCAGCACGGTAGCGGCGGGCACCGTCGTCGGCGACCGCGTGCTGCTGGCCGCCGCGGCCCGCACAACGCCGGGCCAGGTTCTGGAGAGCGGCTGGATGTACGCCGGCACTCCGGCGCGCAAGTTCGCCCAGCTCGATGACGCCAAGCACGCCCTGACGGCTCTCATCGTCCTGCAGTACTGCCAGTACGCGCAGGACTTCAAGGCGCTGGAGCGAGAAGCATCGGGTGCAGCGTAGCCGCTCGACTGCAGAATCGGAGTGCGATCCCTCCGATCGAAATCCCAGATCTCAAGACTGGAGCACGTCCCGGAATTTGCTCGGCGTCATCCCCATCTGCCGCGTGAAGACGGCGGTGAAGTGACTGTGCGACAGCCCGACGGCACCGGCAATCTGCCCTATCGACAGACTGACATCGTGCAGCAGGGAACGCGCATGCAGCAGCCGCTGATCCGTTAGGAACTGATGCGGAGTTCGACCGGTCGTCAGTTTGAACGCCTTGGCGAAATGGAAGAGGCTCATGCCGGCGACCGCGGCGATATCCTGCAACGACAATTCGATCTGCAGGTTGGAAACGATGTAGTCCTCCGCCCGCTTGAGCTTGCCGGGGGCCATCGCGTACGCGCGATCGCTGCGCTGGAGGTGGGCGAGGTTGGAATGACTGCCGATCAGGTGGGATGCGAGCTCCTGGGCGAACTCCTCGGTGAGCAGGCGCGTGGCGCCGGGCTCGAAAATCTCCTTCAAGAGACTGTGTGCGATGCGTTCGAGCACGAGATCGCGGATGACGAAGCGCGGCACGACCTCGACGCGCGCCGGATCGAGGTCGACGTCCTCCTCGACCACCCGATCGAACAGCTCGCGGTTCAGAACGACCAGCGCAACGTCGCCGGGCTCGTCGAACATCCACCGCGTCTCTGCGTCCGGCGGCAGGATGCACAAATGTCCAGGGGACGCGCAGCCGCCGACCCTCCTGCCCTGCAGAGTGCGCTCCAGCCGCATCTCCGGGCCGTAATTGACGCCGAACGTGGGGGCTTCGAGCGCGGGCAGGCTGATATCCACGCTGCCCATGCGAAAGCGCGATGCGGCCACGCAGCTCCATTTGCTTTGCGGGCTCACGAGCGTCACTTGCGCGGCAGCGAGCGTGTGGACGAGCTCCAGCGCTGTCCGCTCCGAGCGAACCAACTCGCTCTCCGTCATCACACCCCCGAGATGCATGCGGTTGGACGCAACGGCGCTGACAACGGTTTGGAAATGCAAATCAACGCGCGCTTCGACAAAGATTCCCAAGATTCCGGCAACTGCGTGGCTGACGCGCACCACAAAATCCAGCACCATGCGCGCGGACAGTTTCGGGCCACCCCGCGTTCAAGGGTGTCCGGGCCCCGACCGAGGGGGAGCGTTCGGGCAGCCTCTCCACCCCGCACCGAGAGGGTGTCTGATCAAGAGGACGGCGACGGCCCTGGGGTCGCGTCGTCCTCTTTTGTTTCTTGGCCCGCAGCCACGCACTGCAAAATTGGCCTTGTTTACGGCAGTATTCAACGTTTCTTGACCCGCGCGCCGGCATAGCGACATTGCCGCGTCATGTGACGCAGGTAACTGAGGCCTCGATGAGCCGCAGTTATTTTGTCGATGCTCGGACATACGCACGCGGAGCCGCGAAACACTCGCCATGAGCAAGATCTACGAAGAAACCTGGGCCATCCTGGAGCTGCATTTCCTCACGCGCCCGCATCTCATGAGCCGCGCGCAAGAGGAGCTGGCGGAATGCGTCGACAGCCTCATGGCCGAGGGACGCAATGAGCCGAGCATGCTGAAGGACCTGGCGTGCCGAACCATCCAGCTCAAGTACGGCCCCGCGCCCGCGCACACCGAGTGATCTAGGCCGTGCACTCAATCATAGGCATGTCCCGAGTGCCATATTGCTGTGGTAACATACTCGCGCAAGAATGCGCTTTGCTAAGCGTCGGTAAGATCCGTGGAGATGCCCATGCGGATGTTCTCAGGTAGTCTGGTGCTGGTTCTGGCCACTGCTGTAACGGCGTACGCTCAAGGTGCTGGCGAGTCCGTCGTCAAGCTTCCCGATCAGATCGACTGGAAAGCGCCCCCTCTGATTGGCGGCGCGAGTACGGCAATTCTTTATGGAGACCCTGCTAAGGCGACGGTGTACGTCACACGCACGAAGTTTCCGGCAGGCCTGAAGGCCATGCCGCATACGCACCCCGATGAGTGGCGCACGGTCGTAGTCCTGTCTGGGACCATCTACTTTGGTCTGGGCGAAACGTGGGACGACAGTAAGCTCAAGCCATTTCCCACCGGAACATTCTACTCCGAGCCAAAGGATACACCGCATTTCGTTTGGGCCAAGGACGGCGAGGTCATTGTCCAAATCACCGGCATGGGCCCGACGGGCACGAAATTGATCCCACAGAAGTAGCGACGGCGACTAGCCCCGCCGCGCCAGCAGCCCCGCTACCATCTCGCCGATCGCCAGCGCCGCCGTCAGCCCGGGGCTCTCGATGCCGTAGAGGGCGACGAGGCCCTCCTGCCCGTGCTGGCCGACCCCATGGATGGCGAAATCAGGCACCGCCTCGCCTTCGCGATAGAGCTTGGGGCGGATGCCCGTGTAGTCGGGGTGCAGGCGCTCCACCTCGAGGCCCGGATAATAGCTGCGGATGAAATCGAGGAATTGTCCCAGCTTCTCCGGCTCGAAGCCATAATCGATGTCGGGGATCCAAGCGATGTCGGGCCCGAACTTGCAGCGCCCGCCGATGTCGACGGTGGCGTGCAGCCCGAGCCACCCCCCGTCCGGCATCGGATAGATGTGGCGCTTGAACGGGGAGCGACCAGAGAGCGCGTAGTATTGGCCCTTGGCGTAATAGGTCTCGGGCGGGCGGTAGCTGTCGCCGAAGCCCAGCGTGCGCGCCAGCTTGGAGGCGTGCAGCCCGGCCGAGATCACGAGATGCCTGCAGGTGATGGCGCCCGGATTGACACCGCCTGTCGTCAGGCGGAAGAGCCCCGCCGCATCCCGCTCGACGCGCTCGACGGGGCATTGCAGTACGACGCTGCCGCCGTTGGCCTCCACGTGCCCCTCCAACGCCAGCATGAAGCCGTGGCTGTCGATGATGCCGGTGGAGGGCGAGACGAGCGCCGCAACGCAGGCGACCTCCGGCTCCAGCGCCCTCGCGGCGTTGCCGCCGATCGGCTCGAGATCGGTGACGCCGTTCTTGGCCGCCGTCTCCCTGATGGCCGCGAGCTTGGGGAGCTGGCTCTCGCTCGTCGCCACCAGCAGCTTGCCGCAGCGCGCGTGCGCCACGTTGTTCTCGGCGCAAAAGGCATAGAGCAGCTCCTTGCCGCGCACGCATAGGCTCGCCCGCAGGCT
>VBAB01000115.1:6880-7571 GCA_005888525.1 Alphaproteobacteria bacterium | reverse complement strand
CGCAGGCTGCCCGGCGGGTAGTAGATGCCGGCGTGGATGACCTCGCTGTTGCGCGAACCCGTCTCCGAGCCGATCAAGGCATGCTGCTCCAGCACCATCGTCTCCTGCCCGGCCAGGGCAAGCGCGCGCGCCTCCGCCAGCCCGACGACGCCGGCCCCCACGACAATGGTCTCCACATCAGCCGACATGCGCGCTCCCCTGCAGGGGCGCCTTCTACACGCGCGACCTCCAACCGCAAGTCCCGCCAAAGATTCGTGGTGATCCGAGAGGCGACTTGCACAAGAACATACAAAGAACATAGTATGCACGAATGTTCCAGGCCGACTCAGTCTAGATGTCGCCGAGCACAGTAAGAGGGCAGTCAGAGGAGGGCCGTTGCATGAGCTTGTTCCAGCCGTCGAGCCGTCAAGCGTTCAAGGCCCATGCGCACGTCGCCGGCGACCTCTGCCCCCTGTGCGACCAGCCCATCGCCCAGGACATCGCCAGGAAGATCGAGGCCAAGAAACGCGAGCAATACCAGGCCGCCCTGGACCAGGCCCGAGCCGAGGCTACGGCCGCAGCCGAGCAGAAGGTGCAGGCGGCGCGCGCCGAAGCGAAGCTGGCAGCCGAGACGGCGGTGACGGCGAGGCTCGCCGACATCCAGTCGCGGCTCGCCCAGGCCGAGCAGGCCAATGCCGCGGCGCAAGCGCAG
>VBAB01000115.1:0-6874 GCA_005888525.1 Alphaproteobacteria bacterium | reverse complement strand
GCCGCGCAAGAGGCGGCAGTCGAGGCCCGTGTCGCCGCACTCCAGGCAGGACTGCAGCGGCAGACACAGGATCTGCAGCGGGAGAAGGACCCAGCCGTGCTGGCCGAGAAAGGGAAGGTGCTGAAGCTGCAGTCGGAGCTGGCCGACATGCAGCGCAAGCTCGAGGGCAAGTCGGCAAACGAGCTCGGCGAAGGCTCCGAGATCGACCTGTTCGAGGCGCTGCGCAGTGCCTTCGACGGAGACCGCATCCAGCGCGTTCCCAAGGGCGTCAACGGTGCCGACGTGATCCACGAGGTCGTGCACAACGGCCGCGTGTGCGGCAAGATCATCTACGATGCCAAGAACCGCGATGGCTGGCAGAACGGCTATTGCACCAAGCTGAGAGCCGACAAGCTGGCGCAGGCGGCGGACCATGCCATCCTCTCCAGCAACAAGTTCCCGAAGGACAAGAGCCAGGTTCACGTACAGGACGGCGTGATCGTCGCCAATCCCGCGCGCGTGCTGGCGATTGTCGAGATCCTGCGCGACCAGATCGTGCGCATGCACGAGCTGCGCATCAGCAAGGAGGCGCGCGAGGAGAAGACGGTCGCGCTCTACGCCTTCGTCACATCAGACCATTTCAAGCAGCTGGTCGAGCAGGTGGAGGCGCAAGCCGTCAAGATGCTGGACCTCGACAGCAAAGAGCAGGAGGCGCACCGGCGCGTCTGGGACCAGCGCGGCAAGCTCATCCGCTCCGTGCAAAAAGCCCGCAGCGACCTCACCTTCGAGATCGACCGCATCATCGGCACCGCCGGCAACGGACCCGAAGAGGCGGCGTAGGCTGTCATCCCGGGGCTTGTCCCCGGGATCCAGCGATCTACAAACGCCTGAGGGATCCCTTCGAGGATAACAGTCCCGCGCGGAGCCCCTTGCTCGATGGATCCCGGGCATAAAGCCCGGGATGACAACCCTACGCTTTCACGGCCGCCGCCCGGATGGCGGCGATGTTCTCGGCGTACTTACCGCCCTTGAAGGCGGCGGAGCCCGCGACCAGCACGTCGGCGCCGGCGGCCGCGCAGGCGCCGGCGTTGTCGGGTGTGACGCCGCCGTCGACCTCCAGATGGATGGGCCGCGCCCCGATCATGGCGCGCACGCGCTTGATCTTCTCCACCATCGCCGGGATGAACGCCTGCCCGCCGAAGCCCGGATTGACTGACATCACCAAGATCAGGTCGAGCCGGTCGAGCACATATTCGATGGCCGTCTCCGGCGTCTGCGGCGTGATCGAGACGCCGGCCTTCTTGCCGAGACCGCGGATGAGTTGCAGCGACCGGTCGAGGTGGGGGCCGGCCTCCGCGTGCACGGTGATGATGTCGGAGCCGGCCTTGGCGAAGGCCTCCAGGAAGGGGTCTACGGGAGCGATCATCAGGTGCACGTCGAGCGGCTTTGGCGTGTGCGGGCGGATCGCCTGCACCACGCCCGGCCCGATCGAGATGTTGGGCACGAAGTGGCCGTCCATGACGTCGACATGCACCCAGTCGCACCCCGCCTCGTCGATGGCGCGCACCTCCTCGCCCAGCTTGGCGAAGTCCGCCGACAGGATCGAAGGAGCGATCAGGATGTCACGGGTCATTGGCGTTCCCGAAGTGCTGTACGACGATGCGAAACCACACGCTGGTCATACCGGGGCTTGTCCCCGGTATCCAGCTATCAGCGAGCGCCGGAGCATGAGGAGCCCTGGATCCCGGGCATAAAGCCAGGGATGACACCTACCCCGCGCCGCGGGTCTTGGTCTCCCCGCGCTGCGCGTGGCGCTCCAGAAACTCGATCATGGCGCCGGCCACGTCGGTGCCGCTCGCCTGCTCCATGCCCTCGATGCCGGGCGAGGAGTTGACCTCCACCACGACGGGACCGCGGTTGGAGCGCAGCAGGTCCACGCCCGCCACGTTGAGGCCGAGCACCTCGGCCGAGCGCACTGCGGTGCGGCGCTCCTCCTCCGACACCACCACCGCCTCCGCCTTGCCGCCGCGATGCAAATTGGCGCGGAACTCGCCCATCTTGCCCGAGCGCATCATGCTGGCCACGACCTTGCCGCCGATGACGAGCACGCGGATGTCGTTGCCGCCGGCCTCCTTGATGTATTCCTGCACGAGGATGTTCATGTTGGCGGCGCTGAACGCCTCGATGATGGACTTGGCCGAGGCCGCCGTCTCCGCCAGGATGACGCCGCGGCCCTGCGTCCCCTCGAGCAGCTTGATGACGCAGGGCGTGCCGCCCACCTCCTTGATCACGTCCTCGGCGCGGCGGGGCCCGTGCGCGAACGCCGTCACCGGCAGGCCGATGCCGTCGCGCGCCAGCAGCTGCAGCGCGCGCAGCTTGTCGCGCGAGCGGCCGATGGCCACGCTCTCGTTGAGCGGGAAGACGCCCTGCACCTCGAACTGCCGCAGCACCGCCAGCCCATAGTGCGTGATCGAGGCGCCGATGCGCGGGATCACCGCATCGTACTGCGGCAGCATGCGCCCGCCGTGCCAGAGCGTCGGCCGGCTGGACGTGATGTTCATGTGCACGTGCAGCGTGTTGATCACGTCGATGTCGTGGCCGCGCGCTCTCGCCGCCTCTACGATCCGGCGATGGGAGTAGAGGCTCGGGTTGCGCGCGAGCATGACGAGTTTCAAGTCGGACCCTCCTGGCGCCGCCGCAGCCGGCGCGCCACGCGCCAAGCCGGGGTTGGCCGTCTGATAGACCAACTCGAGGGTCGCGGCCAAGACCGCCTCAACGCACGGCTAATCGCCTGTCAACCCAACGCGCAGCGTGCCACCGGGGCTTGCGACCCCGATCGTCATGCTCTGCAGGGCCGTCGGCCGTGCTTATCGCGTTGTCTGGGTCGTTTCGCCGGAAGTGACAGGGCCGGCTGTGGCTTCGTCGGGGTCGATGCTGGCGTAGAACAGCCACATCCCCACGACCACCATGGCGAACATCATGGCAAACCACAGCGCCGTGCGGCGCAGGGCCCACCCCACCGACACCACCTGCGGGGCTCGTTGCACTGGTTGGAGCGAGGCGTCCGAGACTCCAGGATTGACAGACAAGGCGATACCTCCCTCGTGCCCAAAGGCATCTTCTCGATGGCAAATCACGCCCCGCTGTGAATGATGATTGATGCGATCAGTTGGGCGCCGTCAAGGCAGCGCGTGAGCGCCAAACGCTCCGCTGAACGCTTCTCAGTCCCGCCTGTGGCGCGGAGGTGACATCTCGGGTCACGACGGCGTCACTGCACGCGCCGGCCGAACACGGCAATGGCCATCAGCGGCAGCACGAGGCTCACGACATAGGCCGCGATCACGAGCGACGGCAAATGGCCGTAGCTGCCACGATCGACGTGGAAGATCAGGTTGAGATACTTGGTCCCGAGAGCGCCGGCCGTCAGCGCGAGGTTCATCAGCGAGGCCATCAGGGCAAACCAGGTGGCGCGATGGCTGGCCGGGGCATAGATGGCGATGAGGGTCAGCAGCGGGATCATGCCGAGCTGATCGAGCGGCGACACCGCTGCCGCATCGAACAGCGCGATGCTGCGCGCACCGATGCCGAACAGCCGCTCCGTGACGTGGTGCAGCTGGAACACCAAAATCAGCGTGGGCAACGCCAGCACGGTGCCGAGCACCGTCAGCCAGAGCAGCACCTGCGGCACGGGCCTGCGCGTGATGAGGTCGGAAAGCAGCCAGGCGCCGGCAATAGCGATGACGGCGCCCAGCTGCTGGAGCGTCCCATAGAACGCCTCGTCGAAGGCCAGCACGTCGATGGTGAACCAGCGGTAGCCCTCACCCACCGACGGCGTTGCGCGAAACGCGAAGATGATGATGGCCGCATAGACGACGCGCATGCGCGTGGCGTGATCGACCTCGTGCGTCACGCGGTCGAGCATCCAGATGACCACGGCCATGGAGACTACAAAGATGATCTCCTGGCTGTAGTCGATGCTGCTCAGCGCCATGGCGACGACGAAAGCCCCGAACACCAGGCCGCCACCGAGGATGCGCCAGTCCGTCTTCCTGCGCTCGCTGGTCTCGAGGCGTACGAGCAGGGCACCCGAGATCGAGACCACGGGTACGATGAGCCCGCACAGAAAGACCGTGGAGTAGGAAACCCACGCGGCCAGCCAGCCCGAGATCCCAGCGACGGAGAAAACTCCGAATGCCAGCGCCAGCCGGCCCAGCACCTGCACCATGCCGAGGTCGTGATCGATGTCGGCCTTGGTGCGCGGACTGCCGTCGGCGTTCGTGCGCGCCACCACCTCGGTGCTCATGGCGTCGGCGACGACGTCCTGGATGACGAGGCCCGTAACGGACATGATCGAGGCGGCGACGTAGAGACGGTCGGGCGCCATTGCCGTGATCCAGCCGCCGGCGGCGCCGGCCAGCAGGACGAAACTGACGGCGATCAGGCTGGCACCGACGAACACGTAGGCGCGTCGTTGCGAGCCGAGCAGCGGCACGGTGTCGACGAGCTCGCCGAACACCATCTTCATCGTCCACGGCAACGAGAACCACACAGCCAAGGCGGACAGCTCTGCAGGGGTCCAGGTGAGGTCCTTCTTGATCCAGAAGCTCTCGGCGACTGCCGTCAGCCCCATCGCCCCGTAGGCGAAGTAGACCATCAGCAGCGGCAAATATTCCAGCCGCATGGCGCGAACGGGCGCGAGGAGCGCGTTCTCGATCTGCTGCTTCCAGTAGTCGGCATGGCGGGGGCTTGCGGCTTCCATGGCTGGGTCCGGGCTGGTCGGGGACGAGGGCGAACATGGCGGCGGGTCGCGGCCACGACAAGGCCTGCGCCCGTGAGCGGAGGCCAACGAATCGATTGCGTCGAGATCGGCATGATGCGCTCCGGTAGTTCCGGGACAAACGCTTGGCACCTCTCGCGCACAGCGCACTTGTGCACACCAATCGGCCGAAGCGGCGTTTGCCCGCCACTCAGAGGCATCGGGCGTGCTCGGGCTCGCGCGTCCCGTGTGAGCAAGCTGTTGGCAACGTGAGGGGAAGATGGGGACCGGACCGGCGCTGCTGGAGGCGGGCCGACGCCTGCCGCATGACTGATCCGTCGCAGCCGGGGGCGTGCGCTTTCGGGCAGCCACGCGTCCGGCGGGGCTGGAAACCGGGTTGGCAACATTCAGCGGAGTGGGTCTCGCATGCGGGGGTTGCGGCGTCGCGGCAGGGCTTGGCGTGCGCTCGTCGTCGCGCTGGCGACGTGCAGCGGCGCCATCGCCATGATCGCGCCGGCCACCGCGCAGGGCGCGCGGGACCCCTGGCCGTCGACCGAACCCGGCCACAGATCGACCCTCATTCTCGGGCCCGGCACGCGCTTTCCCGTTGCGCGCCGCATCACGATCGGCCTCGACAAATCCATGCTGGTCGAGCTGCCCGTCGACATGAAGGACGTCATCGTCTCCAAGCCCGAGGTGCTGGACGTGACGGTGCTGAACCCGCGCCAGGCCAACCTGCTCGCCAAGGGCGCCGGCGACGCCAACGCCTTCATCCTCGGCCCCGACGGACAGAAGCTCGTGCTGCTGGAAGTGACGGTGGCACGCGACCTGACCCCGCTCGCCGACGCGCTGGCGCGACTGCTGCCGGGCTCGCGCATCAGGGTCGAGGCGTTGGGAGACAGCGTGGTGCTCACCGGCAGCGTCATCGATCCGATCGACGCCAGCCGTGCCGCCGACATCGCCGGCCGCTACGCCAGGAACAAGGACGCCGTCGTCAACATGCTGGCCGTCGGCACCAAGGAGCAGGTGCTGCTCAAGGTGCAGGTCGCCGAGATGCAGCGCGACGCCATCCGGCGCATCGGCGTCAACGTGCCGACCGCCGTCCTCAACACCAACATCACGTTCACCAAGGTGATCCAAGACGGCGAGGCGGTCTGGGGCCCCGGCCCCCGTTCGCTCGGACGTCTGGTCGAGAAGCTCGAGGGCGCGGGCCTCGTTCGCACGCTGGCCGAGCCCAATCTCACCGCGGTTTCCGGCGAGACGGCCAAGTTCCTGGCCGGCGGCGAGTTCCCCGTGCCGATGGCCGCCCACGATGGGCAAATCGCCATGAGCTGGAAGACGTTCGGCGTCAATGTCGCCTTCAAGCCGGTGGTCCTGAGCGAGGGACGCATCAGCCTCACCATTGCTGCGGAGGTGAGCCAGCTCTCCAACGACGGCGCCGTCGTCCTGCGCGATCTGGCGATCCCCGCGCTGAAGGTCCGGCGCGCCGAGACCACGGTCGAGCTGCCGAGTGGCGGCACGCTGGCGATGGCCGGGCTGTTGTCGGACGAGACGCGCCAGGGGGTGGAGGGCTTGCCCGGCGTCATGGAGCTTCCCGTGCTCGGCGCGCTCTTCCGCAGCAATGCCTACAAGCGCAAGGAGAGCGAGCTCGTCATTCTCGTCACGCCCTATCTCGCCACCCACGCTGCCAAGCATGAATTCGCGCGGCCTGACGGAGGCTATGCGCCGTCGGGCAGCCTGCGCGAGCTGTTCATGGGCCAAATCAATCGCATCTACGGACCTCCAGGATACGTCCCGAAGGGGCGCTACGAGGGAGACTATGGGTTCATCGTCGAATATCCGGGGGTGAAGGGATGAGCCTTCGATTGAACCCTGGCGTCATGGCCTCGCAGGCGCATGGCTGTGTGGGGAAATTAGCGCGTCGCCTCTTCGCCTCCCCCTGTGCCGAAGGCGCAGCCTTCGGCACGTACGAGGGGGGAGGACGGAACGCCACGGGCTTAGCACACCCCTCGCAACGCTCGACGCAGATACCCTCCGGCGAGCTAAGTCCGATGGCGTTCCCAGGTGGGGGTGTCTTTCGCACCCGTGGCCCATCACCCCCACCCGATGCGTCCAGCGACTTGGATCGGCGGTTGCTTG
>VBAB01000114.1 GCA_005888525.1 Alphaproteobacteria bacterium | reverse complement strand
CATCGTCATAGGCAGGCGATATCAGGGGCAACGCCCTGCTTACCGAAATCACCACGATTGCGCGCATGCGCTGCGCGAGCGGACCTCGGAAATGGCCGAGCAACGCTTCGAAGGCGCCGTTCTTGCGCTCGATCACCGTCGCGGTGCCGGCGAAACGGTAGCCCTTGCGCACGAAAGGATCGACGAAGTTGACTTCAATGCGCGGGTTCGCCCGCAGGTTACGAATTGTACCAGGCGAACGAATTTCGCCGAACGCAATCCTCGTGTCGTCCAACACCACGAAGGTGCCCTTCGGCGAGA
>VBAB01000113.1 GCA_005888525.1 Alphaproteobacteria bacterium | reverse complement strand
TGACGACGGCGAATGCGCGCGTCCAGTCCGTTCCCCATAGGCAGCGATCGAAACCCCAGGCATCGAACACGCGGGCGAGCGGGTCCCAGATGTCCGGGAAGGGATAGGGCTCCCGGGACAGCGTGCAGGCACCGCTCACCTTGATCACCGCGTTCTTGCGCTTGGCGAGGTCCAGCACCTTCGGCAGGTCGGCCCAGGGCTGCGCCGGGGCGGGCGGCGTGCGGGGCTGCAGGATGGCCAGATGGTCGATGATGAATCGCGTATCGGGGTGGCGATCGATCAACGCCGTGCCGGCGTCCACGTTGTCCCAGCACAGCATGTTGACCGGAAAGTCGTGGCGAACGGCCGCGCGCAGGATCCGGTCGAGGCCCGGATCGCTCGGCTCGCGCTTTGCCTCCTTCGTCATCATGATGCGGATGCCGACCGTACCCGGTGTCTTCTTCCAGTCGGCGATGACATCGGCCACTGCCGGATCGTCCGGGTCGACCGGCTTGACGATGGCGAGGCGGCCGGGATGGGCCTTTTGCACCTCCACCGCGTAGCTGGTGTCGTAGCGGTACATGGAGAAGGCGGAGATGAAGATCGCGCCGTCGACGCCGACCTTGTCCATCGCCGCCACCATCTCGTCACCAGTAACGTGAGGGGGCCAGTTCGGCACAGTGTGCCAGGGACGCTTGGGAGTGTTCGCCTCATAGGCGTGGACCTGGGAATCGATGATCGTCATCGGGGAGGTTCCTCTGTGCTGAGCGAGTTTTCGATCGCAACGGGTCGCGCCCGCCGTGCGGAAGTCCGTGGAGCCTTACTTGGTCAGCTTGTCTTGCGTCTTCGTCGCGAAGTCGCTTGCATCATGGCGCTCGTGCAACTGCTGCGCAGGATCGCCTGTGGTGCGGTTGACCATCCGGCCACGCTTGACGGCGGGCCGCTCGGAGATCGCCTTTGTCCAGCGCATGACGTGAACGTATTCCTGCCCCTGCAAGAATTCGCCCGCATCGTACTGTGTTCCCTGCGCCAGGCTGCCATACCAGGGCCAAATCGCCATATCGGCGATCGAGTACTCATCGCCAGCCATATACTCGTGTTCCCCGAGGTGGCGATCCAGCACATCCAAGAGGCGCTTCGCCTCCATCGCAAACCGGTTGATCGCATACTCGAGCTTGACGGGCGCATAATAATAGAAATGACCGAACCCGCCGCCGACATAGGGCGTACTACCCATCTGCCAGAACAACCAGTTGAGCGCTTCGGTGCGCTTGTCCAGATCGGACGGCAGGAACGCGCCGAATTTCTCCGCGAGATAGAGCAGGATCGATCCGGACTCGAACACGCGACGAGGTTTGGCACCGCTGCGATCCACCAAAGTCGGTATCTTCGAGTTCGGGTTCATTTCTACAAAGCCACTGCCGAACTGCTCGCCCTTGCCGATGTCGATCAGCCAGGCATCGTACTCGGCGCCGCGGTGGCCGAGTGCGAGCAGCTCCTCCAGCATCACGGTTACTTTCACGCCGTTGGGCGTCCCACGCGAATAGAGCTGCAAGGGATGCTTGCCGACAGGCAGCTCCGCGTCATGTGTCGGCCCGGCAACGGGCCGATTGACACCTGAGTACCGCCATTCTTCGCCAGCGCGCGGCTTTTCCCATTTCCAGACCTTCGGTGGGATGTAGTCGTTGTTGCTGCTCATCGTTCTGCAATCTTCCCGAGGATTGATTCAACTGCGGTGAAGCGCGCAGATCTTGTTGCCGAATGGGTCGCGCAGATAGGCGAGATAGAGCTTGCCAAAAGCGCCATCGCGCCACCCTGGCGGGTCCTCGATGCTCTTGCCTCCGCTCGCGACGCCCGCGTCGTGGAAGGCCTTGACCTTCTCGGGGCTGTCGCACGTGAAGCCGATAGTGCCGCCGTTGGCATGTGTTGCCACCTTGCCGTCGATCGGCTTGGTGATTCCAAACATGCCAAACTTGGTGCGATAGAAGATCCGCCCCTTCGGATCGGCTCTGCCCTCCGGGACGCCGATGGCGCCGAGTACAGCATCGTAGAACTTCTTGGACGCAGCTACATCGTTGGCCCCGACCATGACGTGCGAAAACATGGCTAGCTCCCCTTTGTCTCAACAACCCAACTTCGCCCGGAACCTGCATTGTTGCAACTCGATACCCGCGGTTCGGCCGGGTTAGACGGCCCGCCAGATAATCCGCCACTGAGATCGGTTCATGCTTTGTGGATCTCCGCATCCCATGCATCATCCGTCCGCCTCGACAATTTGTGCTTCATGATGCGCTGGCTCGGCGTGCGCTCGAACTCCTGGACGACCGCGATGTAGCGAGGCTGCTGGTAGCGCGCGAGGCGGGCTGCGAGCCACTCGGAAAGTTCCCGCGGGCGAAGGCTCATTCCGGCCTTCGGTTTGACAAAAAGCTTGATGGCTGCCTCGCCCACGTCGGCCGCCACGCCGATCATGACGCAGTCTTCGATGGCCGGGTGCTTGCGGGCGACGTCTTCCACCTCGGCGGCCGTGACATTCTCGCCCCGAACCCGCACACTGTCCGTCATGCGCCCGTGAAAATAGAGATTGCCGGCCGCGTCGGCGGCGGCGAGATCGCCCGTGTGGAACGCACCGTTGGACAGCGCTCTGGCGGTTGCTTCTGGATCGTTGAAGTACCCACGCGTCAGCGCACCCGGCAGACGCTCGCGCACCACCATCTCGCCTCGCTCGCCGGGCGTGACCGGCCTGCCCACGTCATCGACAAGTGTCACATCGAACCAAGGCAGCGGCTTGCCGATCGAGCCTACGGGACCATCGAGGTTGGCCGTCGTGAAGCTCGAGCATTCCGTCATGCCGTAGCACTCGCGAATTGCGACGCCGAAGCGCTCCTCGAACGGCCGCCAGACTTCCTTGGGGCATCCCCCGCCCCAGGCGATGCGCACGCCGTGCCCGCGATCGAGCGGGGAGGGCAGCTGTTTCAGAAGGATCTGCAAGATCCCGCCGAGGAAATGCATGTGCGTGGCGCCGCTCGCGCTGATGTCCGCCCAGAAGCGGCTCGCGCTGAAACGTTCGGCGATGATAAGCGTGACGCTGCGGATCAGCGGCAGCACCATCATCTGCGCGCCACCGATGTGGAAGAGCGGCTCCCACACGTAAAGCACGTCGCCGTCCCGCGCACCCGACACCAGCGCCGCAGCCTCGCCGGCGAGGCGCAGCATGCGGTGCGAGACGAGCACGCCCTTCGGCCGGCCCGTCGTGCCGGAGGTATACATGATGGCGAATGGGGCATCGCAGCCGACAGATGCGGCGGCCGAGGACGAAGCCGTGGCTTGCTGGCCGGAAGGCAAGGCGACGACCTCCACCATCACGACCGACAGCAGATCGGCGCCGCAGGCTGCAATGACCGGGATGAGATCGGACTCGGCGATGACGATGCGCGGGGCGGAGTGCGCCAGCACGTAGGCAAGATTGTCGCCGACAGCCTGGGTGTTGACGGGAACCCAAATCGCCCCAATGCGTGCGATCGCCAGCATCGCGGCGAGTGCCGTCTCGCCGTTCCGCAGCATGAGCGCGACGCGATCGCCCGGCCGCACCCCGTTGCGGCAAAGCCAGTCTGCCAGCGCTGCCGAGCGCTGGTCGAGCGCACCGAAGGTCAGCGCGTGCTCGCCGAAGCGGGCGAAGATGCGCTCGGGGGTGGCTGCGACAAGGCGCGCAAATAGCGGGACGAAGCCGTCGTCTGTCGCCGGCAGCCCAGGTGCTGACACCTCGTCGGACGCAGGCGGCATTGCCGCTCAGCCCTTGCCCTGCGCTTCAGCACGCGCCTTGCGGCGAGCGGCGCGCTCGGCAAAGAACACGCGCATAGCCGCCTGCGGCTCGCCGGAGGCAAAGGCCTCCGCCTGGTAGACGCCGCCGTTCGCGAAGGCCTCGTCAAAGGCCGGCTGCGTGACCTGGCGAAAGCGCGCCTTGGTCAGGCGCATGGCCATGGCTGGCTTGGCGGCCATCATCTCGGCCACCTCGCGCGTCCTGCTCATCAACTCCTCCGGCCGATCGACCAGATAGTGGATCAGGCCGACCGCGCAACACTCCGTGGCATCCATCATACGCCCCGTGAGCGTGAGCTCGATGGTACGGGAGAGACCGATGCGGGGCAGCATCAGCATGGGGCCGGTGACGCTCGGGATGCCGGAGTTGATCTCGGCCTGACCCATGCGCACGCCGGGGTGGCCGACGCGCACGTCTGTCAGCATCGCAGCCTGGAAAGCCGACCCTGCGGCAACGCCGTTGAGCGCCGCCAGACAGGGCTTATCGAGATCGCGGATGGAATTGTAGAAGCCGCGCCAGGATTCGAACCAGTTGGCACCGTCGTTGCCGGACTGAAATTTCTCGGTCTCGTCGAGATCCTGGCCCGCGGAGAAGGCACGGTCGCCGGCTCCGGTCATGACCACGGCGCGCACGCGCGCGTCCTTGTTCCACCCGCGCAGCACCTCGGCGATCTCCGCGCGCATGGGGGTGTCCCAGGCGTTGAGCTTCCACGGCTTGTTGAGCGTGACGGTGGCGATGCCGCCGGTGACATCGGTCAGGACGGCGCGCTCGTTCGTGTTCGACATGAGGCTCAATGTCTCCGCATTCGGGGCCGCAGCTCTCGGGTAAAGGTTGCGCGCCGCGTGCGAGGCCTGTCAACGCCAGCGTGTGAAGCACGTTTCAATCCTAAACAAACCGCTCCGGGGCCAGGCTGCGGTGGAACCAGTGCACCAGCGTCACAATGTCGAAGACGGGCAGGCCGGTGAGGCGACCGATATCCCGCGAATAGGGCGCGAGGTTCGTGCACTCGAGAACGAGCGCGCCGATGCTGGCGTCCGCCCGAATGGTTCGCTCGGCGGTCTCGAGCACCTCGCGCCGCAGTGTGCCGAACGGAACGGAGGCATCGCCCTCGCGGATCGCGCGCTGGAACTCCGACTTGGGAGGCATGCCGTAGATGGGCGTGGCGGCGTCGGCGCCTGCGGCCTCGAGGTGGCGCGAGGTGAGCGACTCGGCCGAAAAGGTGAGGATGGCTGGCCGTTTCCCCTTCGGCAGGATGCGCGCCACCATCGGCACCTGCAGCAGCGCGCTCGTCGCCACCGGCACGGAGCAGTAATCGGCGAGCTCTCGCTGATAGAGGGCGAGGAAGCCGCAGGTGGTGGTAATGCCGTCGACGCCGGCATCGATCATCTCGTCGGCGGCCGCCTTGAAGGCGTCCAGCATGTCCGGCCCTTCGGGGCGCGTGACGCGGTTGGGGGTTGCGCCGCGCACGACCCGGTACTGCACCGGGAACGGCCACGTGCGCGCATTGCCGATGTCGCCGTTGAACCGCTCGAAACGGGTATCGAGCATCAGGATGCCGATGCTGACGCCGTGGTAGACGCGATTGCGGTCAGGCATTGCCGGCCTCCTGTTGCGTTTGCCTGATGGTGGCGACGAGCTCGGGATCGAACTCGCTCCACAGCTTCTCGTCGGGGACGACGCCGCCGGCGAAACGCTCGATCGAGAAGCTTTCGATCGGGGTTTGCGACGCGCCGTCGACAATGAGGTCGGCTACGACGGCGCCGACGCCGGGAGCGAGCTGAAAGCCGTGGCCGCTGAACCCAAACGCGTGCAGCAGCCCCGGCATGGTCCTGCTCCAGCCGATGACGGGCAGCATATCCGGCAGGTAGCCTTCGACGCCCGACCAGACGCGGCCAGCGCGCACACGCCCAAGACCCGGGACGACCTCGGCGAGACGAGCAAGCCCGCGCTCGACGCGATCGCCCGGTACGATGGCCGTGCCCGTCGCGACATCGGCTCTGACGCGCGGAAAAGAGCCGGCCACCGCCTCGCCGTTGCGCCCCGGCCGCAACAGCAGCGTGCCGTCGACAGCGTGCAGCGACGGGCCGGTATAGGGGTTCTCCGGCGTGATCGTGAACAGCGGCGGTCCGGCCGCGAACATCGGCACGGGCTCGCCGAATTGTCGGGCAATCTCCCCAGCCCAGGCGCCCGCCGCATTGACGACCTGACCGCACGTCACGGTGTGCCCGAGGTCGGTGCGCAAAGCGAACCCCAGGCCCATCCGCTCAACGGCGATAA
>VBAB01000112.1 GCA_005888525.1 Alphaproteobacteria bacterium | reverse complement strand
GCGGCGACCCCGCGCGAGATCGTCGCCCGCTACAACACCGTCTTCAACGAGATTCTGCGCTCGCCTCAGATCGTCGAGAAGCTCACCACCCAGGGGTTTGTCAGCGTCGGCGGGACGCCGGACGAATTCGGCGAGCTGATCGCCAAGGATGTTGCGAAGTGGCGCAAGGTCGTCAAGGAGGCCGGGATCGCGCCGGAGTGATCGCCAATCCGCGTGTATGCGCCGGCTCGAGATGAATACTCCCGATATGCACGGTTCGAATGCGAGGGACGCGCAAGTCATCATCGTCGGGGGCGGTCCCGTCGGCATGGGGCTCGCCATCGAGCTCGGGCAGCGCAACGTGCGCTGCATCGTGGTCGAGCGCTACGCCCAGCCGCAGCCGATCCCGAAGGGGCAGAACCTCACCCAGCGGACGATGGAGCACTTCCATTTCTGGGGCGTGGAGAAAGACGTGCGCGCGGCGCGAACGATCCCTCCCGAGTACGGGATCGGCGGGCTGACGGCCTACGGGACGCTGCTCGGCGAGTACAGCTACGACTGGATGCAGCGCGAGCTCGTCCGGCCCTTCTATTTCACCGACAACGAGCGGCTGCCGCAGTATGCAACGGAGAGCGTGCTGCGCCGGCGAGCCGGCGAGCTTGCAACCGTGGAGATGCTCTACGGCTGGAGCGCAGAGGGCGTGAGCCAGGACGATCGCGGCGCCAGCGTCCTGATCGCAGAGCACGACGGCAATGGCCGCCGCACGCTGCGGGCCGACTACGTCGTGGGTTGCGACGGCAGCCGCTCGACGATAAGAGCGCAAGCCGGGATCACCCAGACCCTTTCGGACCACGACAGGCTCATGGTCCTCCTCGTCTTCCGCTCGCATGGGCTGCACCGGCTGCTGGAGCGATACCCCGGCAAGTCCTTCTACAGCGTTCTGCATCCCGATCTGGAGGGCTACTGGAAGTTCTTCGGCCGGGTGGACCTCGGCAGCACGTGGTTCTTCCACGCTCCGGTTCCGTCCGGGACCACCAAGGACAATTTCGATTTCCGCCAGCATCTCCATTCAGCCGCCGGCGCGGAGTTCGACGTCGAGTTCGAGCACATCGGCTTCTGGGAGCTGCGGTTCGCCATCGCCGATTCCTACCGCAAGGGGCGCATCTTCATCGCCGGGGATGCGGCCCACAGCCATCCGCCCTATGGCGGCTACGGCGTCAACACGGGCCTCGAAGACGCAAGAAACCTCGGCTGGAAGCTCGCCGCCGCCCTGCAGGGCTGGGCGGGGCAGAATCTCCTCGAGTCCTACAGCCAGGAGAGACACCCCGTGTTCCAGTCGACGGCGCGCGACTTCATCGAGAAGGCCATCGAGGCCGATCGCAAGTTCCTGCAAGCGTTCGACCCGCGGCGCGACAAGGACGCCTTCGAGCACGAATGGAACGCACGCAAGTCGGGTGCGCGCTCCGAGGTCAACGCCTTCGAGCCGAACTACGAGGGCTCCTCGATCGTGTCGGGCCTTCCCGGCAGCCGCTGCAGCGCACTGGGCTCGCACGCGTTCGCGGCGAGGGCGGGACACCATCTGGCACCCCAGCCGCTCTCCTCCGGTCGCAATGCCTTCGAGGAGCTGGGCGACGGTTTCACGCTCCTCAGCCTCGGTGGCGATGACACCGTTTGCAGCGCGTTCGAGACGGCCGCCGAGCAGATGCGTATCCCGCTGACCGTCATCGCCGACAGCCGCCGCGGTGGCCGAGAGCGCTATGACGCCGCCTACGTCCTCGTCCGCCCCGACCAATTCGTCGCCTGGGCCGGCAGTGACGCTTCCCTCGATCCGCCTGCGATTTTGCGCAAAGCGATCGGTGCGAGCGCTCTCGAGCCCCAAATCGGCTGAGCGCACAGCGTTTCACGCAATATGGCGTCGCTGGGCCCGGCAGGCCATGGCGCGGTTGCGTTGCTTGATCTAGCATAGCTGTCTGGGCAGTTATTGCGGGTTTGCTATGGGCGCTCACTCGACACATTCGGAGCGTATTCGTTGCTTCCTGAAAGGGAATACTTTCTTGGGGCGGCTTCCCAATGCGGCCCTTGAGTCGCTCATGGGCCGGGGTCAGCTGAAACGACATGCCAAGAGAGACATCATCTACCGGCGAGGGGAGCCCGGCGACAGCCTGATGGTGGTCGTTGCGGGTCGGATCAAGCTGACGAATGTCAATGTTGGCGGCAAGGAAGTCGTGCTGCACTTTCTCGTCCCCGGAAACATCTATGGAGAGATCGCGGCCTTGGACGGCAAGGAGCGGGCAGCCAACGCCGTTGCATTGGAGGACTCGGAGGTCTTTCTGATCTACACGCGAGACCTCATTCCCACGTTGAAAGCCCATCCCGACGCTATGCTCGACGTCATCAGCGCACTTTGCGCAAAGGTTCGCGCCGGCGCAGCCATGATCGAGGACAGCACTCTCGAGATGCGGGCACGCGTTGCTCGGGGTCTCCTCAGGCTCGCACGACAGCACGGACAGAAAAGTGCCGAAGGCATTTGCCTACAGCTCGCCCTTTCGCAAGCGGAGCTGGGCAGCTACCTGGGTCTTTCCCGGGCGAACGTCAGCCGGCAGCTCGGCCAGCTGAAGGAAGCCAACGTGATCATGATCGACGGCACCCAGATCGTCATCACGGATGATGAGTGTTTGACGGCCATAGCCGATGCCGCTTCGTCCAAAGACTGATTGGGCATAGAGCCGGTCGCGTGCAGACATCCAGAAACACCTTGGGGTGCCATGCGTTCGCACGCATCGCACCCCAAGCCCCGCACGCTTGCGTTGGCAGCGCGCTCTGCAGTGCAGAAACCAAGAAACCGGTCTCGCCCGCTGCTGCAGCCTCCAACGATTATCGAACAAGCGGCTATCTGGCTGTGCTGTAGAGCACAGCCAGAAAAATATTCTCTGTTGTGTTGCCGGGATGATTGCGCTGTTGCGTGGTCGCCCATACCTGCGCAAAGTGAATGCTACGCCCGCAAATGGAAGGGACCGGCACACGCAGCGGGCGAGACCGGTCCCCCCGTCTGACAGACCGGTGCGGGGATGGGCCTGCCAGCAATCGACTATAGCGTCCTGCAATTCGCGCCGGTAGCGGGAATCTCGGTGGTCTCGTGCGCGCGGGCCGCGCAACGTCCCCCCTGTCACGCGCGCCGGCCGAAGCGGTGGGCGAGCCAGGCCGCCGCACCTCGGGTCTGGGTTCCCAGCGTGATGCCGAGCACCCAGGCGAAGGCGGCGAGCGTGAAGGGAAGGACGAGGTGGGCGAACTTGAAGACCAGCGCATCCGCCGCAACGACCGCGAAGCTGGCGACCCGCCAATCGAGCACATCGAAGCGCCGCGCCTGGAACCGCCACCCCAGCAAGACAGCGAGTGCGGCCAGGCCGGCCAGGAACGCCCGCGCCTGCAAAGGCGTGAGCTCGGAATAGGACCGGTTGCCGTCGATGAGCTCGGCTGCCATCTGCGCATGGATCTCCGCGCCCGTCATCTCCGTGCCGGTCGACAGCGACAGCGGCGTGCGGTGGCGATCGAAGTACGGGAACTCGCCGGCGATGATGACCACCCGGTCCTTCAGGCGAGCTGCTTCGTTCGTCGAAGTGTCGAGCAGCTTGTGCGCCTCGATGCGCAGGAACGTGCTGCTGCCGTCCACTGGCGGCAGCAGCCAGGCGATCCGCTCGGGCGTGTCGGGCTGCTTGCGTCCGGCTGCACTCGCCAGCCGCGCCGAGAAGCTCTCGGCAAAGCGTGCGTCCGCCGGCGGCGGAGCCCGTGACCGCACGACGTCGTCGCGGTCGCGATTGAGGTTGAGGTAGCCGACCGGCGCGCGCAGTCGCCCGAGAAAGTCGTATTGGTAGGCGAGTTGCTCGGGCTTCACATTCTCGTACGCCCCGAGGATGAGCTTGTCCTGCAGCGATGCCAGGACACGGTGGAACTCCGCATCGGTATCCTTGACCGTCCCCTTGATGAAATAGAAGTCGAGCGCGACGGCGCGGGCACCGGCGCCGACCGCGGCAGCAACGACTTTGGCCTGCAGCCCCCGATCGATCGGCAGCATGAAGGGATAGGGCTCGAGCGTCTCGCTGGTGATGGCGACGATGGCGAGGCCCGGATGGGTGGTCGCCTGGCGATCGGAAAGCAGCGCGGTGCGCCAGTCAGCCGTCCAATGCTCGAGCTTCAAGAGCGTGGGCGCCACGGCTGGAACGAAGAAAAGTCCGACGATGCCCAGCAGCGAGGCCAGGCAAAGGGCCGCGGGATGCCAGGAGACGGCGCGCGTGCCGACCTCTCGCTGTGACGGGGCAACGGTCACGAGCGGCCACCCCCGGGGCTACGTGTCACCTGGGGCAGCACGCGACGTTCTTGCCGCTGAAGACGCGCCGCCCATCGACCATTTTGTAGCAATCGCATTCCTGCGGTCCACCCGCGTCACGGGGGCGCTCCGCCGGTGGCGGGGGTGGAGGCACCACGGCGGCCGGAGGGCGCATATCCGGTGCCATGGGCGGAGTCGGCATGCTTGGCGCGGAGGGCATGGGCATGCTCGGCATCGGTGCCGGGATTGGCATCGAGGCGCCCGGCAACCCGCCCGGTGGCTGTGACGGCCCCTTATACTGAGCCGCGGCACCGCTTGCCGACAACGCACCGGTGACCAGGCACATCGCAATTACCCTCAAGAGCGACATGGTCGTCCTCCCCAATTTTCCGTGCGCATTCCCCTGCACGCGCTGCGCGGCCGTCCGCGAGCCTCTACCGCCCCACGATCCCGAACTCGGTGAACGGTATGAACGCCACCAAGTCCCCCGGCTTCACCTCGGGCACATCCTCGGGGATGTCAATGAGCCCATCGGCGGCTCGCAGACCTGAGATCAGGCCGGAACCGTCGCGGGCGAACTTGTCGACGGCAAGGCCGGCGGGCGTCTCGCGCAACATGCCGCGCCAGAACTCGCGCCGGCCGACCTTGCGATCGGGGAAGGCGAACAGCGCCGGCAGCTGAAAGCGCCGGGGCTCGGGCCACTCCGCTCCGCCCATGCGCCGCAGCAGCGGCCACACGTAGAGCAGGAAGCACACGAACACCGCGACGGGATTGCCCGGCAGCCCCAGCACCACGCAATCGCCGATCTGCCCGAACGACATGGGCCGGCCGGGCTTGATGGCGAGCTGCCACAGGTGGCATTTGCCCAGCGCGTCCAGCGCCGCCACCACGTGGTCCTCCTCGCTGCGGCTGGCCCCGCCCGACGTGATGATCACGTCGAAGCGGCGCGCGGCCTCGCCGAGCTTTGCCTTCACGACTTGCAGGTTGTCGGGGAACACGCCGAGGTCGGTGGCGGCCGCGCCCGCGCCGGCGATCAGGGGTGCGAGCATCGGCGCGTTGGCGTCGTGCACCTGCCCCGGCTGCAGCGCCGCCCCGGCCCGCACCACCTCGTCGCCGGTCGAGACGATGGCGACCTTCAGGCGCTGGAAGCAGTCGACCTCGCCGAAGCCCAGCGACGCCAGCGCGGACAGGTCCTGCGGTCGCAGCACCGCACCGGCGGCCAGCACGCTCTCGCCCTCCTTCACGTCCTCGCCGGCCTTGCGGACGTTGGCGCCGCGCTTCAGGCCTGCGGGAATGGCGACCATGGGTTTGCCGCTGCCATCGCTGGTGCGCACGTCCTCCTGCATGACCACCGTGTCGTGCCCCGCCGGCAGGACGGCACCCGTGAAGATGCGCACTGCCGTCCTTGGCCCCGGCTTGGCGCCGAGCGGATGCCCCGCGGCCGCGCGTCCCTCCACGGCAAGGTGGGCGCCGGCTGCAACGTCGTAGTCGGCGGCGGCAAACGAGTAGCCGTCGACCGCCGCATTGGTGTGCGCCGGCACCGGCCGCGGCGCGACCGCCGCCGTTGCCAGGATGCGCCCTGCGGC
>VBAB01000959.1:3391-4495 GCA_005888525.1 Alphaproteobacteria bacterium | reverse complement strand
CGTCAACCACAACTGGTACATGCAGTTCTGGAAGGCGCGCCGGCCGCAGACCATGCTCAACTCGTGGGGCTTCTCCGGCATGGGCTTCGGCGCCGCCGGCGTGCTCGGCGCCAAGCTCGCCGCCCCGGACCGGCCGTGCGTGGCGATTGCCGGCGACGGCTGCTTCTCGATGGTGCCGCACGTGTTGTGCACGGCGGTCGAGTACAACATCCCCGTGGTGTGGGTGATCTGGAACAACTTCGGCTGGGTCTCGATCCGCGACATCCAGCTCGGCATGTTCGGCGGCCGCGAGCACGGCACCATGTTCCACGCCGGCGCCAACAAGACGCCCTACAATCCCGACTTCGCCGGCTGGGCCAAGGCCAGCGGCGTCGACGCCATGACGGTGACGAAGTCAGAGGACTTCAAAGGCGCGCTCGAGCACGCAGTCGCCGCCAACAAGCCCTTCCTGCTCGACGTGCACGTCGACGCCGAGGTGCGCCCGCCCGCCACCGGCACCTGGCACCTGCCCCCCACCCCCTACAAGGAACCCGCCTTCGGCAAGCGCTGGCTGCCGGGCAATCCGGGGGCGTAGGGCGTTGGGTCAAGCGAAGCGCTGACCCAACGCGTCTTGCTCGCGGCTTGTGTTGGGTCATCGCTCACGCCCGACCCGATCTACGCCTGCTGCCGCTTGCGCCGCGAATGCACGTCCCAGACGCGCAGCCATCTCCGGCGTAACGGCCCTGTCGCCGCGAATGATGGCGTGCACGTTCTGCCGCGACGCGCCGATGTGGTCGGCAAATCGAACCCAACAGTTTTCGGCACCCTCTTAGGCACACTCCTCGGTGGCATCTTCATCTTCGCCACCACTTGCCGCCCCAGATGAAGTTTGACGCCATCGAGCGTAGCGTTGGGTCAAGCGTAGCGATGACCCAACACCGAAAGAGATGCGATTCCGCCGCGATCAGTTCAGCCGGAGCTCCGCGATGTGGCGTGGGTCGGGCTTCAGCTCGCCTTTCTCCACGCGCGTGACGATGTCGGTGAGGACTGCGTTGGCGCGGCAGGCCAGCCCGACCTTCTCACCCTCGCGCACGACGAAGCCGTTGAGGTACTCGATCTCGGTGC
>VBAB01000959.1:0-3379 GCA_005888525.1 Alphaproteobacteria bacterium | reverse complement strand
GCATGTCCTGGCCCATGGAGGGGCGTTGCTCGGCTGAGGTCTTCTTGGCGTCCTTGAACCGCTGCTCGACATAGGTACCCATGGCCGCCTCGTCGCCCTCCCCGGCCCGCGCGATGGTATCGGGCGGCAGGTGCAGGATCTCCTCGAGCGCATAGCCCAGCGCCTGCCCGACGCGGATGGCTTCGCTGCCGAGCCGCACTCCAAAGCGACGGATCGGCTCATTCTGCAGGATCTGCCCGCCAGGCAGGCCAGTACAGGCGGAGAGGCCGTTGCCCATGACGTTGGCGACGAGCTTCGACCAGCGCTCGCCCCACAGGTTGTCCGTGACCTTGGCGCTGTCGGCGGTGGCGACGAGCCGGCAGACCTCCTGGGCGCGTGGCGTGACGCGGCCGTGCACCTCACCGGCGCGGAACACCGTGTGCGCCGCCCCGTGCTTGCCGGCGCCGCGATGGATATGGCCGGGATCGGGTAGGTTGACCGTGATCGAGCTGGCGATGCACCCGAGCGTCTTACCCCAGCCGACGATGCCGGCGATCGTCTCCTCGTTCATGCAGTTCTGCAGGGAGACCACGTAGCCGTTTGGCGACAGATACTGCCGGATCATCATCGTCGCCCAGGCCGTGTCGTAGGACTTCATGCAGACGAAGGCGATGTCGACCGGCTTCTCCTTGGCGAGCTGCTGCGCGTCCGTGATATGCAGCGCCCGCACCGGAACCGTGAACTCCGGCACGTTCATCGCATGCGTTACGCGCAGCCCATGCTTGCGCATATGCTCGACATGCTCGGGCCACGGGTCGATGAACGTCACATCCTCGCCCGCCTGCGCCATGTGGGCGCCGGCATAACCCCCCACCGCGCCCGTCCCGACGATGGCTATCTTGTTGCCCATGGTCTCCTCCGCGGCATGGGGTCAGACCCCTTGCCTCTGCGTTCTTTGCGATCCCTTCCAGCCAGCAAGGGGTCTGACCCCCGCGAGCCAAGCGTAGCGCGCCGGCTGGGCAGATAACAACGGGGTGGCCATTGTGTCATTCGCGCCCTGGCCCGCGTCCCGCGCATCGCTCTTGAGGAGCCATGCTCAGGATCACTATGCTGGCCAGGCAAATGCGCTTCTGCACCATGCCCGGAGGATAAAGCTATGGATGCCTTCATCTGTACGGCCTGCGGCACGCAATATCCACCGAGCCAGACCGCGCCGGCGCAATGCACCATCTGCGAGGACGAGCGGCAGTTCATTCCTCCGCGCGGGCAGACCTGGACCACGCTGCCGGCGCTGGCAGCGGGACATTTCAACGGCTGGCGCCAGCACGAGCCGGGCATCATCGGCATCGGCACGCAGCCGCAGTTTGCCATCGGACAGCGCGCGCTGCTCATCAGCACGCCCAACGGCAACGTGCTGTGGGACTGCATCTCCATGCTCGACGCCGCCACCGTCGCTTTGATCAAGGCGCTGGGCGGCCTGAGCGCCATCGCCATCTCGCATCCGCACTTCTACACGACGATGTCGGAATGGAGCCGCGCCTTCGGCGGCGTGCCCGTCCACCTTCATGCCGCCGACGAGCGCTGGATCATGCGACCCGATCCCTGCGTGAAGCTGTGGCAGGGCGAGACTTTGAGCCTGCTGCCGGACGTGACACTGATCCGCGGCGGGGGACATTTTCCGGGCGGCGCCATGCTGCATTGGGCCAAGGGTGCCGGTGGCCGCGGCGTGCTGTGCGCCTCCGACATCGCCACCGTGACGACGGACCGGAAGTTCTTCACCTTCATGCGCAGCTACCCCAACCTGATCCCGCTGTCGGCCAAGCAGGTGACCGCCATTGGTGCGGCACTCGAGCCGTTCGCCTTCGACACGGTCTACAGCCACTTCTTCGATCGCGTAATTCCGGCCCTGCAGGTGTCGATCAAGCGCTATCTCGGTGCGCTCGCCGGCGCCTACGAGCGGGAGTGAGGGCCGGCAGGCGTCCGCGTCAGGTCCGCGGCACGAAAGCGGCCACTGTTCCGCCGTCGACCGGGATGACGGTGCCGTTGACGTAGCCGGCGTCCTCGCTCATCAGGAAGGAGATGACGGCGGCCACGTCCTCGGGCTGGGCGATGCGGCCGAGTGGGGAGGTGCCGGACGTGCGATAGCGGGTGTTGCCGCCGGGGTTGAGATGCGGGCGCACCATCGGCGTGTCGACCGTGGCAGGCGCCACCGCGTTCACCAGCACCTTGTGGGCGGCGCATTCCACCGCCATGACCTTGGTGAGGGCGATGACGGCCGCCTTGGTCGCGGCATAGGCGCCGCTGTCGATCTTGTGACGGATGCCGGCGATCGAGGCCAGGAAGACGACGCGGGCGAGCTCGCCCTGGGCGCCGGCGAGCTTCAAGAGCGGCATGGCTTCGCGAGCGGAGAGCCACAGACCGCGCACGTTGACCGCAAAAAGCTGGTCGAAGTCCTCTACCGCCATGGAATCGAGGGTGCCGATCCGGAGCACGCCCGCCGAGCACACGAGGCCGTTGAGGCGGCCGAACCGCCGGCCGATGTCGGCAAAGGCACTCGTGACGCTTTCCACCGAGGCCACATCGCACGTCTGCACGTGCAAGCGATCCGCGGGAGCGGCGAGGTCCTTGCGCAACGCTCCGAGCCCAGCCTCGTCGCGATCGAGCGCCACGACCGTCCAGCCCTCATCGAGCAGGCGCTTCGCCGTGCCCCGTCCGATGCCCGATGCTGCTCCAGTGATGGCCGCGATTTTGGTCATGATCGTCTCTCAACGCGTGAGGTGGTGAGTGAGTGGTGAGTGGTGAGGTGGTGAGTGGCGGGCGGGCCACTCCGTGACTACTCATTGCCACCGACCACTGACCACTCACCACTGACCACTCACCATCTCACCCACTAAGACGGCAGGATGACGCCCTTGCCCGTGGTCTGGGTGTCGAACAGGCGATAGGCCTCCTCGGCCTGGTCGAGGCGCCAGCGGTGCGTGAACAGCTTCTCGACGTCGACCTTGCGGTCCGCGACGAATTCGGCACAGTCGGCCTGGCCCTGCTTGGAGAAGGTCCACGACCCGACCAGCGTCACCTGCCGGCGCAGCATGTCAGGGCTGACGTCGAGGGTCACCTGCCCGCGCTCGCCGACGAAGCAGGCCGTACCCCAGGAGCGCACCGCCCGCACGGTCGCCGCCCGGGCATCGGGCGCCGACGAGCAGTCGAGCGTCTTGTGCGCGCCCTCGCCGTGCGTCAGCTCGCGTATGGCCCCCACAACGTCATTGTTGGTCTTGGCATTGATGGTGACTTCGGCGCCGAATTCCTTGGCCATGGCGAGGCGCTCGGGGGAGACGTCGAGGGCGATGACGCGGGCGCCCATGGCGGCAGCGAGCTGCGTCGCCGACAGACCCACCGGGCC
>VBAB01000353.1 GCA_005888525.1 Alphaproteobacteria bacterium | reverse complement strand
GGCCGCCGCCATGTGGCGACCTGGGCCGTGATCGCCAACGCCCGCCACTATGGCGGCCGCTTCGTGCTGGCGCCGCGCACCGGCATTCTGCAGCGCGGCCTGGAGACCATCCTGTTCAGGACGCGCAGCCGCGCGGTGCTGTTCAGCCATCTCATGAGCCTCGCGACCGGCCGCCTCGTGCCCCGTGCCGCGCATGGCGGCGACGTCGAGATGCTGCCGTGCTCTCGGGTCACCGTCACGGCGCGTCATCCCGTGCCCATCCAGATCGATGGCGACGCCGCCGGTACGACGCCCATCGAGGTGGACGCGGGCACCTGCGAGATTTGCCTGATCGTGCCGGGGGCCGCGCCTCGCAGCAGCAACTCGTCACATTAACCTTTCATTAACCAAATCAGCCAACGTTGTCGGGGAGTGTCGGCCCACAAGCGGCTGGAGACGGAGCCGACACCGGCCCAAGATATGGGCCCTAGGGACACCTCCAGCAGATGACCAGTGCGCGTCGGAAGCGGGAGATTCGCTCGAACGAATCTCGATCCGCATCTGAGCGAGGCATGCGCAGAGCAGGCATTGCAGAATTGCCGGGGGCGAGGCGGGCGTGGATGGGGCCGCCGCTAGCAGCTCTCGGACTCATGTCGCCGCGGACTTCCGCGGCCCCCTTCCCGAACCGCTGCGCCAGAACCAGCAAAGCCGTCGCCGAGGATGGGCGTCTCGGGCCAACGAGCCCGCGGCTCGCAGACCTCTGCGCGAAGGGGCGGCTTATGCCGGAGCGGCACAGCACGACCTCTCGAGATGGAGTGGCACATGAAGCGCCTCTGTCACCGGTGTGGCGTGGACCCAAGTCGGCTCGTGTCCGATACGAGCCGCACGCTTCGACCTGAGCCCGACTGGAAGTGGGTGCTCCTCTGGCGCGATAACCAACGTCACCGTCCGCCAAGTAAGCGCTAACTCGGCTTTGCCGGCGGGTCGTGCGAGCCCCGCCAGCCAGAATGATGAGGCCGGCCCCAGTGGCCGGCCTTTTTCATGGTGCGGGAGTTTTCGTCCCGATGCTCGAACGGGACGCTGCCGAGGCGCTGACTCTGCGGGCTCCGAGCGTGCTTCGACCCTCGAAACTAGTTCGAGGGCAGGTAAGCTCAGCACGGGGCTGGAGGGCTGGGCAGCCAAAAACAGCTTCGTCTGCAGTTCGGGATCTATTCTTTGGCTCGGCGGTGTCACCTGATCGTGCCGCTGCCCGGCAGACTCGCTGGCCTTGTCGCTGGCCGTATCGGCTCGACAAGCGTTGGCTCGGGCCGCGGTGCTGGTCGTATGGCAGGCATTATGGGGCCGATGAGCGTTGGCACGGCAGCGGGTGCGAGCGAAGCCGACCGCACGCGTGCAGTGATTTCCTCTCTCGGCGGCACGATCGCGCGCTGGGCGATTGGAATGCGCGCAGAGGAACCGCGACTTGCTATCAAGTCCTCCAGCCTGGCAGTTGCCGTAGCCACGCGCTGCGCTGGAGCGGCCGTAAAGGGGAGAACGACGAGCGGTGCGCCGGGATGCGCCCGGAGCCTTTCGAGCCTGCGCTCGTACTCGGTGAGCATCGGCAGGCCCTCGGTGCCCCCGTGGTTCACGACCTCCAGGTGCGGCGCCGCGGTCTTCAGGATGGTTGCGACCAGGATGCCTGCGAGTCCCTGGAGGGGCTCGAGCGCGTCGGTATAGTTTTTTGCGACTTCCATTCCCGGACCGGCGCTACCCTTGTCCGTCGCATGGAAGCTCACGACGTCGTATGGGGCCACCTGCACCACGATCACGAAGCGCCGTCCCTTCGCGTCGATCCACTCTTTGCTCATGTAAAGCGGCACGAACACGGAGCCGCTGTGCGAGGAGATGGTGTCGAACGGGTCCGTATTGCGGGTACTGTTGTGGAACTCGTGGAGTACGAAGTACCTCATGTCCCTGTAGGCGCGTCGACGGTAGGACTGTCCGTCGCGAAGTCGTGGGCTGTGCACGATGAGCACGTATTGCGTGGATGAAACCCATATCCTTCCAGATGGGACCCAGCCGTCCGCCCCGAGCGAAGGAAGCGAGAGATTGCACTCCAACCCGACGCATCCCTTGAACGACGCCGAGGCAGGTGCGGCGCCATCGGTCGCCTTCAGTGTCGCCATGGCATCGTTGAAGGCCTCTTGACCTCTCTCTGTGCGGTAGAGCGGCCACTCGCCTACGATCGCCTGGTCGCCTTCGCTGCGCGGCAGCTGTGTCGCTCCCTCGCGCGATACGTCGATGTGTCGGCTCTTGACGGGCAGGGCGTCTTGTCCGACCGCTTGGGCAGCACTTTTGGTCGTCGTCGCCATCGGACCGGCAAGCGTGAGCACGACTGCGCCGGCGCGGAAGAACGCCTTGGCTGCATCCAGCACGCGAGCACGGAATGGGAGGTTCGGTGCCGGCTTCTCGGGCGGCGCACCGAACCGGCCCGACGATGTCTGGAGGTCCCCGTTGCGCAACTTGTCCCTCACGCGAAATTGCCCCTGAGCGTGTGATGGTGTGGCGTGGAGCCCCATCACATCGGCATGCGGGCGAGCTGGTTGCTGAAGTAGTTGTCGATTGCCGTGACGATGGAGGCCGACACCTTCTCGCGCCACTGCTCGGATTTCAGCAGCTCGGCGTCCTCCTGGTTGGTGACGTAGCCGAGTTCGACCAGGATCGATGGCACCTTGGCGGTCTTGATCACAACGAAGGCGGCGGTGCGGTCGGGGTTGTCCTTGAGGTTGGTGCTCTCACCCATGTGCTCGATCACCGACTTGACGAACACGCTGGTGCGATCGCGGTTTCTTTCGACCTCGAGACGGATGAGATCGGCGAGGAATCCCCTGATCGCGCCGAGGTCGCCATCCATGGGCTTGGCGGCGGCAAGCTCCTTGTCGGAGAGGATGTTATCGCTCGCCTCGCCTCTGGCGGAGCGCTGCAGCGAGTTGGCGACCGACTCGCGCAGCGAGTAGATGGTGGCGCCGCGAGCGCTCGACTGGGCATAGTCGGCGTGCACCGCCACGAACAGCTGAGCCAGGTTGTGCTCGGCGAATTCGCGGCGCTTGTTCAGCTCCACGAACACGTCCGTGTCGCGGGTCATCAGCACCTTGTAGCGGCCCGTGGCGTTGAGCTTGTCGCGCAGCATGAGGCTGAACGCCAGCACGACGTTCTTTTCCACCGTGCCGTTCTTCTGCGCGCCCGTGTCGTCGCCGCCGTGTCCGGGATCGAGGACGATGACCGGCTTGAACATGCCGAGCGCGCGCACCTGCGGCGACACGGCGGGCCTCGGAATGGGGGGCTGCACGCCGACTGCGCCCAAGCCCGAGGCGCCGGCCAGCAGCGTGGTCCGCTTGGCGTCGGCCTTGGTGCTCGCGCCTGGTTCCGCCGGCACGATCTCCAGTACGAGCTGAGTCGTCTTGCCGTCCTTGCTCTTCTCGATGGCCGCCTTGTCGACGATCACGGGCCCTGTGACATCGATGACGACGCGGGCCTTGCCGGGGGCCGACTGGCCGCCGCGGAACGACCTGACGAGGCCGACGGCCGCCTCGCCCGGCTGGGGCGGCAGCTGCAGCATGACGTCGGGCAGCTCGACAAAGACACGGTTGGGGTTGGTGAGCGAGAAGACCTGGAACTGGACGGTGTGCTCGAGCCCGATGATGAATCTGGTGCGCGCGCGGTCGCCCTTGAGGCCCGTCTCGGAAACGCGGGCGGATGCCGGCTTCGCGGCCGGCCCTGCGGCCAGCTGCTGCGCGGAAGCGCTCAGCGGAAACACAGCTCCGCCAGCCGCTGCCAATAGTAGCAACGAGCGCAAAGCAATGCGTCTCGGCCTGCCAAAGCCCATGTCGTCGACCCCCGTCTAACGCACTACACATGGCGGGACAGTCTTCCGGTTAACCGTGGAACATGGCATTTTCCCGGTTTCCGCAGGGCCAACTTATGAAACCGTAAAGGTTAAAGAACCGTTCTGGGGCGATGCAACTCGGGTGGTGGCGGCGCCAGCCTGAGCCCCCAGCGCCTGTCGAACCGGGGGCTGGCATGCGCGGCCCGTCCTTCGACAGGCTCAGGACTGCGGAGGCTCAAGCTGACGACAACAGTGGAGGCTGTGGAGGCTACAGCAGGTCAGGCTTGGCCGCATCGGCTCTCGACCTTGTGCAGGCCGGCTGTGTCGGAGCGCCCCTGGTTCTCGGTCACCTCCGAGAGGGTGACGAGACCGATTGTAAGGCCCAATTGCGGCTGGGCATACAGATAGGTCGTGGCCCCGGGGCGCAGGGTCACCTCGACCTTCTGGTTGCCGCCGCCGAAAAGCTGGATGTTGATCGGCATGTTGCCGACCGCCACCTCGTGCCGGCCGGCTGGCAGCTCGCACACGACGAAGCCGTTCGGCTGGCTGTTGCCGACGCTTTGACCGTCGACGATGTAGTCGGGCTGAACCGCGAGACCCAGAGCCGAGGTGCGATAGATCACCAGGCGCGACGTGCTCGGTGCGATGCTACCGGTCAGGATCTCGCGCCCCGTGGGCCCCGACGAAGCACATCCCGCAAGGACCACCAAGGCCAGAACCGGCAAGTAACCGCGCATGATCCCTCCTGCAATCGGCATCCGTCGCAATCGTCGTGTCCGGACTATCGGCGATTCGGCCATGTTCGGGGCCAGGAGGCAATGCCGGGCGAGACATTGATGTGGATGAGCCATACGTTGAGCGAGGTGAGTGTCGCGGGTTCGACAAGCGGCCTTCGATCAGCGAAATGGCTTGCCATCGGCCTCGCGTTTCGGTTTAAGTGGGCGCACTTGATGGCGAGGCGCCCAGCGTCCGCCGCTACCTTGAGAAGGCCCCGTGAGCTTCAGTGGCTCCATCATTGGCGAGACGACGGCGGGATTGTTTCCCGCAGCGTCGCCGCTCGGCCTTCTGGCGACCCTCCTCCTTACCAACCCCTGAGCCAACCCGCTCTCGGCGCACATCCGGGACGGTCGCTCAGGGGTCCAGATGCCACCTGAACGGATTCATTCATGCCGGCAGCGATAGGATCGCCCCGGCTGCGGACAAGGACCACCGACCATGACTGACGCGAGCAAGGCGGCGCCGGCTACGGGAGCGCAACCGCCGCACAAGACCACCAACACCGACAAGGTGTTCATCTTCGACACCACGCTCCGCGACGGCGAGCAGTGCCCCGGCGCCACCATGACCTTCGAGGAGAAGCAGGAAGTCGCCGACTTCCTCGACGCCATGGGCGTCGACATCATCGAGGCCGGCTTTCCGATCGCATCAGAGGGTGACTTCTACGCCGTCTCCGAGATCGCCAAGCGTCTCAAGCGGTCGGTGGTGTGCGGGCTGTCGCGTGCCGGCGAGCTCGACATCGATCGCGCCGGCGAGGCCGTCAAGCACGCTGCCCGGCCGCGCATCCACACCTTCATCGCCACCTCGCCGGTGCATCGCAAGCACAAGCTGATGAAGTCGGCCGAGGAGGTGCTGGAGATGGTGCACTTCCAGGTCGCCCGCGCGCGCAACTGGGTGCCGGACGTGGAGTGGAGCGCGGAGGACGCCACCCGCACGGAGATCGATTATCTGTGCCGTTGCGTGGAGACCGCGCTCAAGGCCGGCGCCACGACCATCAACCTGCCCGACACCGTCGGCTACGCCACGCCCGAGGAATACTACCAGATGTTCCGCACGGTGATGGAGAAGGTGCCGGGCTCGGAGAAGGCGATTTTCTCCGTGCACTGCCACAACGACCTCGGCATGGCGGTGGCCAACTCGCTGGCCGGCGTGCGCGCCGGCTGCCGGCAGATCGAATGCACCATCAACGGCATCGGCGAGCGGGCCGGCAACGCCGCGCTCGAAGAGGTGGTGATGGCCATCAAGACGCGCGGCGACGCGCTGCCCTACGAGGTCGGCATCGACGCCACCATGCTCAACCGCGCCTCCAAGCTGGTGGCGGCGGCGAC
>VBAB01000352.1 GCA_005888525.1 Alphaproteobacteria bacterium | reverse complement strand
CACGTTGCCCCGCGAGGGGGGCGCGCGCTACCGTCGCTGTAACGTGCTCACGTAAATGCAGCGAAGGGTGGGGAAATGCCGGCACAGCAGCACAGCGAGGCGGAACGCGAGCTGGTCGAGACCGCGAGGGGCGTGCTTCCGGGTGGTGGCTTCGGCAATGTGTCCCACGAGGTGATCATTGCCGAGGGGCGGGCCGGCCACGTCTGGGACGTGAGCGGCAACGAGTACGTCGACTATCTCCTGGGCTCCGGTCCGATGATCGTCGGCCACGCCCACCCGGAGGTGGTGGAGGTCGTGCAGCAGGTGGCCGCCAAGGGCACCACGTTCTTCGCCAACAACCCCTGGGGTATCCGCCTCGCCGCCGAGATCGTCGACGCAGTAACCTGCGCTGAGAAGGTGCGCTTCGTGAGCTCGGGGTCGGAAGCCGACCTCTATGGCATGCGGCTTGCGCGCGCCTACACCAAGCGCGACAAGATCCTGAAATTCGAGGGCGGCTACCATGGCATGAGCGATTACGGGCTCATGAGCCTGGCGCCGAAGCGGGCCGGCAACTTCCCCCAGCCCATCCCTGATTCGGCCGGCATCCCCAAGAGCCTGCGCGATGAGATGCTGGTCGCCCCCTTCAACGATCTTGAGACCGTCGCGAGCCTCATCCGGGAGCACAAGAGCGACCTTGCCGGCATCATCGTGGAGCCGTTCCAGCGGCTGATCCCACCGCGGCCGGGATTCCTCGAAGGCTTGCGCAAGCTCACCCAGGAGAACGGCCTGATCCTCATCTTCGACGAGGTCGTGACCGGCTTCCGCTTCGCCTACGGCGGCGCCCAGGCCTACTACGGCGTCACGCCCGACATCTGCACGCTCGGCAAGGCGATCGGCGGCGGTTTCCCGCTGGCGGCCATCGCCGGCCGCGCCGATATCATGGCGCACTTCGACAAGGGTGCCGTCGGCGAGGACGCCTTCATGATGCAGATCGGCACGCTGTCCGGCAATCCGATTGCCGCGGCCGCGGGCCTCAAGACGCTGGAGATCCTGAAGCGCCCCGGCGCCTACGAGCGGATCTTCAAAACCGGCCGCGCGCTCATGCAAGGCTATGGCGAGATCCTGAAGCGCGCCCGCGTCAAGGCGCGCGTGGTCGGTGACGCGCCGATGTTCGACGTGGTCTTCACGGAGCGCGAGGTGAAGGACTACCGATCCGCGCTCGGCGACGAGGCCACGATGAAGCGGTGCAATGCGCTGCTGCGCGCGCGCGGCATCCTGAAGGGCGAGAGCAAATACTACATCTCGCTCGCTCACACGGATGAGGACGTTGCCTTCACGCTCGACGCCTTCGCCGCCGCAATCGCCGAGCTCCAGAGCGCGCGGGCGGCGTGAGCCTGTCGCCAGCTGCTGGTCTCGGGAGGAGAGAAGAGCATGGCCGATCCGCTGCTGTTCACGCCGATCAAGCTGCGCGACGTCACCTTGAAGAACCGCGTCGTCATCGCGCCGATGCATCAGTATTCGGCGGTCAAGGGCTTCGCGACCGATTGGCACTTGATGAATGCCGGCCGGTTCGCCGCCGGCGGTGCGGGGCTGGTGATCATGGAGTCGACCAAGGTCGAGCGGCGCGGCTGCGGCACCGTCGGGGACCTCGGGATATGGAAGGATGAATTCATTCCCGGGCTGAAACGCTGCGTTGAATTCATTCGCCGCAATGGCGCGGTGCCCGGCATCCAGCTCGGTCATTCGGGGCGCAAGGCGCGCCGCTTCCGGCCTTGGGAGGGCGGAGCGCCGCTCGAGCCGTCACCCGAGATCGACGACTGGGATGCGTGGGAACTGGTGGCGCCGAGCGCGTTGGCGTCGCCCGAGACCGACCCGGCGCCGCGCGCGCTGTCGCGCGAGGAGATCCCGCTGTTGGTGGAGGCGTGGGCACAGGGTGCGCGGCGGGCCGATGCGGCCGGCTTCGGCGTCCTCGAGATCCACGGCGCGCACAGCTATCTGGTGCACGAGTTCCTGTCGCCGTTCTCCAACCGCCGCAACGACGAGTACGGCGGCTCCGACCTCAACCGCATGCGCTTCTGCATCGAGATCGTCGAGGCCGTGCGCGCCAGGTGGCCACGGGAGAAGCCGCTGTTCCTGCGGCTATCGGTGGAGGACAACGCCGGCTGGGGACCCGAGCAGAGTTCGGCGTTGGCGCGCATCGTCAAAGACAAGGGCATCGACGTCATCGACTGCAGCTCGGGCGGCATGACCGGCTCGCCGGTCATCAATGCCGGTCCGGTCGGCTATGGCTACCAGGTGCCGTACGCGGCAAAGATCCGGGCGGAGGCGGGGTTGATGACCATGGCCGTCGGCCTCATCGTGCATGCGGACCAGGCGGAGACCATTCTGCAAAGCGGCGAGGCGGACCTGATCGCGATCGCGCGCGAGGTGCTCTACAATCCGAACTGGCCCATGGACGCCGCGCAGAAGCTTGGTGTCGACAAGCAGTTCGCCTCGGTGCCCCCGCCGCAGGCCTACTGGCTCTCCAAACGCGCGAGCTCCGTCAAGGGTGTCGTCCCCTCCACGTTCCAGCGCGGCATAAGCGAGACCACTTAGCTCAGCCCTCGCTTACCCAACCCTCCACCCCCGTGCTGAGCTTGTCGAAGCACGCTCGAAGCCCGCGGCCCGCCCTTCGACAAGC
>VBAB01000351.1 GCA_005888525.1 Alphaproteobacteria bacterium | reverse complement strand
TGATGGCGACGAAGAGGACTTGCCCAGGTGAAATTCGCGGCATGCAGGACCTCTTCCAAGACCGCCCGGCTCTCTTGGCCGAGGAAACAGGGAAACCCGCGCAACATGCGATGCGAGCATCTTACCGTCACATGGCTGGGAGCACCAAGACCGGACGAGCGCGGACCGGTGAAAGGCTGGAATTGCGGCCCGGCCGTCCTCACGTGCTCTGGCTACTTGCCCCGTCGCGCGGCAAATCGCTCGGCCTGGCGGAGCAGGGCCCTTTCGCGCTCGACGACGGGCACGTCGATCATCTTGCCCTCGAAGGTGACGGCGCCGATGCCGCGCGCGATCACATCGTCGTAGGCGGCGATCATGCGCTTCGCTCGGTCGATGGCTTGCGGAGAGATGCCGTACTCCTCGTTGAGCACGTGAACCACGCTCGGGTGAATGCAGCTCGCCGCGACGAAGCCGAACTTGCGCGAGCGGCGCACGACCTGACGGAAGACTTCGGGGTCCTTGAAGTCGGCCACCGTACCCATGAACCCCAGCGGGATGATGCCGGCGGCGCGGGCGGCGATGATGACCGTTTGCTTGGGCGTCTGCAACGTCTCTGCGATCGGCTCCATGCCGACCGACAGCGCGAAGTCCTCGGCGCCCAGCGACATGGCGACAAGCCGTGGCGTGGCCTTGGCAATCTCGCGCACGCGGAAATAGGCGTCCGCCGTCTCGACCAGGGCGACGAGCCGGGTATGGCCGGCTGGAAGTCCACGCGCCGCCTCGACCGTGTCGAGCAGCTCCGCGATCACGCCCAGATGCTCCGGGCTTTCGACCTTGGGGCACATGAGCGCCATGACGCCGGGGCCGACCGCGGCCTCGATATCGCGGAACGTCTGGTGCCACGGACGGTTGATGCGTACGAGCACGTCGGCGCCGGCCTTGGCGACCTCCTTTGCGGCGGCGGGCACCAGCCCCCGCGCACGCTCCTTCTCGGCCTCGGGCACGCTGTCCTCGAGATCGAGGATGATGCCGTCGGCGCCGCGCGTATGCGCGCTGGCAACGAACCTCTCGCGCACGATGGGTACGAACAGCAGCGAGCGCCAGGCGGGCAGATCGGGTCGGGGAGCAGACATCAGACGATCCTCAAGGAGCGAAGCTTGGCAAGATCGGCATCGCCGATGCCGATGCGCGCGAGAACCTCGGCGGTGTGCTCGCCGAGCTTCGGCGCAGCCCGGCGCAATGCCCCGGGCGTCGCCGACAAGCGCGGTATGACGTTGTGGACGGTGACGCTGCCGATCTCCGCGTCGGGCACATCGACGACGATCTGCCGCGCCTGCACATGGGGATCGGCGACGAACTGGTCGATGTCGTAGATGGGGGCGGCCGTCACCTCCGCGGCCTCGAAGATAGCGAGACACTCGGCGCAGTCGTGCCGGGCGATGAACTCGGCTACCGGCCGCTCGGCCTCGTCGGGATGGGCCAGACGCGCGCTGTTGTCGGCAAAGCGCGGGTCCTTGATCATGTCGGGAACGCCGACGGTTGCATAAAGGCGCTCGGCCATCGATTGCATGGAGGCCGAGATCGAGATCCAACGGCCGTCGCGCGTCTGGTAGACGTTGCGCGGACTGGTGATATTGGAGCGGCTGCCCTGGCGCCGCGGAATAATGCCCGCCGCTTTGTACATCGCCGCATCGGCGCCGATCACGGAATGGATCGGCTCAAGCAGCGATAGATCGATGACCTGACCCTTGCCGCCTTTGGTCTCGATCTCGCGCAGCGCCACCATGGTCGCATAGGCTCCGTAGAGCCCGGCCACCATGTCGGCGAGCGCGGTGGGCGGCAGCACCGGAGCGCGGTCGGGAAAGCCGGTCTTGGCCGCGTAGCCCGACATGCCTTCCACCAGCGTGCCGAAGCCGGGCTTCTGAGCGTAGGGTCCCGTCTGCCCCCAGCCGGACACACGCACGATCACGAGTCGTGGGTTGACGGCATGCAGGGCTTCGGGTGCGAGGCCCATCTTCTCCAGGGTTCCCGGGCGGTAGTTCTCGATCAGAACGTGGGCGGGCTCGGCGAGACCGAGCAGCAGCTCCTTGGCCCGCGCCTTGCGCAGGTCGAGCGTCAGGCTCTTCTTGTTGCGTGCATACGCCTTCCAGAACAGCGAGTGCCCCGCGACGCGCCAATGGCGGAGCGGGTCGCCCTTGCCGGGGTCCTCGATCTTGATCACCTCGGCGCCGAAATCAGCCAGCTGCAGGGAGAGCATGTTGCCTGCGACCAGGCGCGACAGATCGAGCACGGTGATACCATCGAGGGGGCAGGACGCCTCCGGCCGGAACGGGGTCATCAGCTCTCCCTCGCGAGGTACGGACGGCCAGGAAGCTAGCAGGAAACCGACAGGGATGAAGCATGTTGCACTCACGACAAGGAGATCGCCTTAGAGCAATTCGCTCCACCACAGTCCTGAGCCTGTCGAAGGACGGGCCGCGCTTGCCAGCCGCGGTTCGACAAGCTCACCGCGGGGTTGGAGAAATTCATGCTCGCACCGATGGGGCGTCGCTGCTTGCTCTCCCATCTGCCCTTCGTTACCAATGAACAAAAGGCATGCCAGCCCGGTGTCAACGTAAAGGCTGGCGCACGCTGCAGCGGGGAGAAACGAGCGATGCGACCGTATCTGCTGTCGACCGTGCTGACGGTTGCAGTGCTGCTCACGACGGCTTGGGCCGTGTCGGCAGGAGAAGCGCCCAAGCGCGGCGGCATTCTCAATTTCGGGGTGGTCGCCGAGCCACCGACCACGGACTGCCACGCCACGACGACGTTCGCGATGGTGCACCCGGTGGCGCCGCAGTACTCCACGCTGCTGGTGTTCACTGGGCCCCACGACAATCTCAAGATCGAGGGCGACCTGGCGGAATCCTGGGAGGTCGCCAAGGATGGCCTCAGTTACACATTCAGGCTGCGCAGGGGCGTCAAGTTTCACGATGGCTCCGAATTCACATCCGAGGACATCAAGGCCACCTACGAGCGCATCATCAATCCGCCGGCAGGCGTGATCTCGGCGCGCAAGGCGCAGCACCAGGACATCAAGGAGATCGCCACGCCCGATCCCCATACGGTCGTCTTCAAGATGGCGCGCGTGAACATGTCGATGGATCTGCACTTCGCGTCGCCCTTCAACTGCGTCTACAGCGCCAAGAAGCTGAAGGAAAATCCCAGGTATCCCGAGACCGAGGTGATGGGGACGGGCGCCTTCAAGTTCGTCGAGTACGTGA
>VBAB01000350.1 GCA_005888525.1 Alphaproteobacteria bacterium | reverse complement strand
ACTTCGCGCAATATCAGACGGCAATCGCGGCAATGGACGCGCCGGCTCCGGCGGCGCCGGCCGAGGCGATCAAGCAGCTCTGCAGCGAGCAGCGCGAGGCGAGCGAGAAAGTGGTGGCCGGGATTGCAACCGACATGAAGGCACGCATCGAGGAAGCTGTGCGGGGCGTGCAGCTCAACCAGGTGCGTTCCTTGGGAGTCGTCGCCGAGGACGCGAACGCGTGCTACGCCGCGCTGGTACAGAGGTTCAAGGCCGAGACCGGCAAGGACGTGACGATCATGGCGCTTTTTGCCACCACGTTCGTGCAGGGCAAGCTCGTCCTTTACTATCTCTACTCCCCCTATCGGAGCGCGCAGACGATGACCGCGCTGCTCGCCAAGCAGAAGCTGAACGTCGCCGCGCTGCTGGCGGCCAACCCGTGACACAGCGGCCGGCGCGCCGATCCTGATAGGAAAACTCCACCCGTGTCGTGGCCGACACCTGCTGCCGGACGAACGCCCGTGAGCGCGACCATCAAGCTGCACAAGAACGACCTGCCCGCCGGGCTTGCCTTCACCGGCTCCGTCGCCATCGACACCGAGACGCTGGGCCTGAAGCCACATCGCGACCGGCTGTGCCTGGTTCAGCTCTCGGCCGGCGACGACGCCGCCCACCTCGTGCAACTCGACGGCAAGGACTGGTCGGCGCCGCGCTTGAAGGCGCTGCTGGCGGATCCCGCCATCCTCAAGATCTTCCACTTCGGCCGCTTCGACATCGCCATGCTGGAACAGCACCTGAATGTCCAGACGCATCCCGTCTACTGCACCAAGATCGCCTCCAAGCTGGCTCGCACCTACACCGATCGCCACGGCCTGAAAGACTTGTGCAGCGAGCTCTTGGGCGTCGACCTGTCCAAGCAGCAGCAGAGCTCCGACTGGGGCGCTGACAAGCTCACCGACCAGCAGAAGCACTACGCGGCTAGCGACGTGCTGTATCTGCACGCGCTCAAAACCAAGCTCGACGCCATGCTCGTGCGCGAGGGCCGGATGGCGGCCGCCGAGGCGTGCTTCCGCTTCCTGCCGGAGCGCGCGCGCCTCGACCTCGCTGGCTTCGAGGACGAGGACATCTTCGCCCACTGAGATTCTCGCGGCGGGGCGCTACTCGGCGGCACGGCACCGCATGCCTGTGCGAACTTGCCTGATCAGGGCCAACCGACCTATTGCGATCCGGCGCGCCAGCGCCTCTGCTTCTCGCGATTGCCGCACGCCTTCATGCTGCACCACTGCCGATGCTGCCCTTTGCTCGTATCGACGTAGTAGACATCACAGTCGGATGCCCAACATTTTCGGATGCGTTTTCGCTCCACAGCGACGAGCAGGTGCTCGATCGAAAGCGCGCAAGCGTGTAGCGGAGTATCGGGCGCAACCGGGCGAGACCAACTGTGGCCGGCCAGTCCCGGGGAGTGAGACACGACTAGCGCACGGGCCGCATGTGCTACCTGAATGGCGGCGCCAATAGCATTCAGATCGGTCTGCGGCAGCGGTTGCCCGGCGTGCGCCGCGGCCAGCACATCATGCAGATGCTCGCGCAGCTTGCGGGCGCGCTTTGCAACGCGAGAACACGCGGGGTCGCTGAGCTTTCGCAAGGGCGCGGCAACGGACGGCTCGATGAGCTTCGCCAATTCAGCAAAGCGCACGAGGTCGCGGTAGGTCGCCAGGTTCTCGATCGGCGGATCGAAAGGCCGTTCATCCAACGTATTCACGAAATCGAGGGCCGGGTGGCCTCCGCTCCACTCGAACGGATCGGCGTGATCACTCATCGTTCTCTTGCCTCGCGTGGGTTTATGCGATAGCGTAACCGTTGAAGCGTGTCAAAGTGGTTATGGCGACGCACGCCGCCGCAGGAGCGATCATGACTGAGGCGGCGGTGACGAGGGATTTCGCGACTTCAACTTACACACGTGGGACTCTTTACGGCCTCGCCGCCGTGAGCATCTGGGCTGGTAACATCGTTGTCGCCGGTCTTGGCCTTCGCTCCAGCCTGACGCCATGGGATATTTCCGCGATTCGCTTCGGCGTCGCCGGATTGCTGCTGGCGCCCTATTTGCTGCGGAAGGGCTTGGCCTTCGACCGCCTGGGTTGGCTTGGATTGGCGGCGCTTGTCCTCGGCGGTGCGCCCACGGTTCTGCTTGCCAATTACGGTCTGCTGTTCGCCCCGGCGGCACACGCGGGAGCACTCTTTCCAGGCGTGATGCCGCTGATGGTCGCGCTCCTCGCGGCGGTCGTCCTGAAAGAGGCGTTAACGCGCCAGAAGAGAGCAGGTTTCGCCCTCATCGTGACCGGCGCCGTTGGCATCGTCTGGGGGACGGGCGGCAGCTTCGGCACCCGACAGAACATCGGCCACCTGCTGTTTCTTGGTTCTGCGTTGGCATGGGCCTGCTACACGGTCGCGATGCGGCGAGCACGTCTGGACGGCCTTCACGCCGCCGCTATCTCCGGGGTCGGTTCACTGCTTCTCTACCTGCCCCCGTATGCCTTCGTGGCCGGAGGCAGCCTTTTCGAGGCCTCGTTGAGCGCCATCGCCCTTCAGGCTCTCGTGCAGGGGCTCCTGACCGCAGTCGTTTCGTATCTGCTTTACGGGAGCGCGGTCAGCATTCTGGGAGCCTCGAGCGGAGCCGCTTTTGCCGCTTTATGTCCCGCCATGACAGCGATCATGGCCGTCCCGATCCTCGGCGAATGGCCCTCGGCCATCGACTGGATTGCCATCGCTCTGATCTCCATTGGCGTCTATGTCGTCAGCAGCGGGTCGGCACCCGAACGGCGAGCCTGAGTTGCGCGATTTCGAAACGTTACGGGCGGGGTGGGGCCGGACCGCGATTCATGGTCAGGGCGGCGGCAAGCTCCTTTCGCATTGCGAAGGCCTCACGCTACAATTGGGCCAGCGGCAACCCGCACCGATCGATCGGCCAATCCCGTAATGCGTTCCTCCACGCCCTCCAGCTTCGGCCGCCTCAAGGCCCACCCTCCGTATGCGGCTCCCGGCCAAGCCATTGGCCTGCTTGGCGGGTCCTTCAATCCACCTCACATCGCCCATCGCATGATCAGCGAGGTGGCGCTCAAGCGGCTGGGACTGGACAAGGTTTGGTGGATCGTCTCGCCGGGCAATCCGCTCAAGCGGCGGTCGGAGACGACTCCGCTAGCGGAGCGGCTGGTGTTGTGCCGTAGTGTTGCGAAGAATCCGCACATCATCGTGACGGACTTCGAGGCCGACCTGCAGGCGCCCTTTACCGCCTCGACGCTGGCCTACCTCAAGACGCGCAACCCGCTCGTCCGCTACGTCTGGATCATGGGGGCGGACAACCTCGCCACCTTCGATCGCTGGCAGCGTTGGCGCGAGATCTTCACCATGGTGCCCGTCGTGGTGGTGGACCGGCCAGGCTGGCGCCTGAAAGCATTGGCCTCCAAGGCTGCGCGCGCCTTCGCCGCGGCCCGGGTGCCGGAGACGGAAGCCGCGGGCCTCGCGCACAGGCCCCCTCCCGCCTGGACCTTCCTCACGGGCCCGCTCTCGCATATGTCCTCGACCGCCTTGCGCAATCGGGGACGACGCAACCAAGCTAGTTGCTAAAAAGACACAAAAAGTCGGCGACCTTTCTGAAAAAGGGCCTTCACTCCAAACTGAGCCGGATCAGCAGTCCGTCTTCCCCATGGCTAGGGTCTTGAAAGGGCCGGGGGCGAGCGTTTATCTTCGGGCATGCGAATCTCGCTACTGCAGAGTTCGCATGAAAGCGAACGGGGTCAGCCGCTTACTATCCGACCTCGCCTCGCGCCCACCCAGACGGGTTTGATGACGAAAGGACATTCAGCACAATATGCCAACCGCACTTGAGGGTGCTCGCAGGAGCACGCCTCCGGCCGAACTCGTGTCCACGCACGACTCGGAAGCCCTCCTTGGTCACATCACGGCTTGGCTTGACGATGCCAAAGCCGAGAAGGTGGTGGCGATCGACATCAGGGGGAAATCTTCCATCGGCGACTACATGGTGATCGCTTCGGGCCGTTCCGATCGGCACGTCGGAGCCATCGCCGAGCAACTGCAGCGCAAGCTGCGTGACGCGGGGCACGGCCGCGTACGCATCGAGGGCCGGCCGCAGTGCGACTGGGTGCTGATCGACGCCGGCGACATCATCGTGCACGTGTTCCGGCCCGAGGTGCGCGAGTTCTACAACCTCGAGAAGATGTGGTCGGCCGAGCGCCCGAGCGACCCGACGACGCATTAGCCGCGTATCTGTATCGCTGTGCGAGGCATTGCGCGCTACCCGCTGCAACAGGTTGCGGCAGCGGGCAGCTTGCATACGCCTTTAATTGGGAGACGGGTCCGGAATCTCAACTGCAGGATTGCGCGGATCCGGGTGCCCGGCGCTCGCCGGAGCGGCAACGGCCGCAAGAACCGACAGGGCGAGCATGGCTGAGAGGATCGTTCTCATGATCATTCTCCGTTTTGAGATCGCGGAAGACTAAGGGCTCCCGCTTGACCAGGAATGTCGGGGCTGCGGGCAGCCCGACAAGCGCGCCTCACGCATGCTTGAGGAAAAGTGTGCAATGTAGTCTTGCGAGGCTGCGGGGTGGATGCTTTCCCGAGCTGTCCCCTGCATCGAGCCGGCTCGTGGAGCTTGAGGCATGCGTCTCATCATTGCCGCCGTCGGCCGGCTGAAGGATGGCCCGGAGCGCACGTTGCTGGAACGGTATCGCGACCGGTTTGCAGACTTGGGGAAGCGGCTCGGGCTTGCTCCGGTCGCCTGGCACGAGCTGGCTGAAAGCCGCGCCGCCACAGCGACCAAGCGCTGCGCCGAGGAAGGGGCCGCGCTGCTCAAGCTGGCGCGTGATGCCAACACCGTCATCGCGCTGGACGAGCGCGGCAAGGCACTGACCAGCCCTGCGTTCGCGCAGCTACTGGGCAAGATCCGCGATGACGGCACCGGCACCCTGGCCATCCTCGTCGGCGGCCCCGACGGTCTGGCACCGGCCGTGCGCGAGGCAGTGCACATCAAGCTCTCCTTCGGGGCCATCACGCTGCCGCACGGGCTCGCCCGCATCGTCCTGGCCGAGCAGCTCTACCGCGCCGCCACCATCCTGGCGGGCCATCCCTATCATCGGGGCTGAGGGGGTCAGACCCCTCGCCCCGACGTTGCGATTCAAATCCATCGGCCTCGCGAGGGGTCTGACCCCTTTCGGCGGCGAGGGTCTGCCCCCGCCCCGCAATCGCTGCGGATCAGCAACGTCGAGGTCGGGGCCCGCACGGTGTCGGTGACACCGCGGTAGATGGGGCAGGCGACGTTCCTGCCGCGGAAGAAGCCGTTGCAGGTGGCGGCGACGCAGCCGGGCGTTGCGGCGGCGGGCTGAGCGCTCCGCCGGCCCGATCTTCTTTGGCGGCCGATGTAATTGATCTAGGTCAAATTCTCGTTCGACGGTCGAGCGACGCTTCGACGCCGCGATGGCAGCTGGCCCCCCTGCCGATCCGCGAGTATCGTTCGCGACAGCCGAGTCGAGCCAAGCGAAGGAAGCCCGGCGATCGCAGGACGGCGGCTGCGCAAATTGCAGCCGCACGAGGGGGAAGGTGAAGGCCCATGCCGGTTGCCATGGCGCTCACGGGCGTGGCCGTCCTGCTGGGCGCGGGGCTGTTGGGCATCGCTCTGCAGAGGCTCCCAGGCGCCAGCCGGCTCGTCTATCTCATATGCTTTGTTGCCTGCCTCGCCATCCTGGGCGTCGCCTGTGCCGAGCTGTTGGCGGGGACGCTTCCCGCGCCGGCGATGCGGCTCCCCGTCGGCTTGCCGTGGATCGGGGCGCACTACCGCATGGATGCGCTCAGCGCGTTCTTTCTGGTGGTGGTGAACCTCGGCGGCGCCGGTGCCAGCCTGTTTGCCATCGGCTATGGCCAGCATGAGAAGGCGCCCGGCCGGGTGTTGCCTTTCTATCCGGCATTCCTCGGCGGCATGAACCTGGTCGTCCTGGCTGACGACGCCTTCGCCTTCCTCGTCGCCTGGGAGTTCATGTCGCTGTCGTCCTGGGCGCTGGTGATGGCGCACCACACCGATCCCGAGAACCGGCGCGCAGGCTACATCTACATCGTCATGGCGAGCTTCGGCACGCTCACGCTGCTGCTGGCCTTCGGCCTGCTCGCCGGCAGTGGTGGCGGCTATGCCTTCTCCGAGATCCGGTCCGCCCCGGCGGCCCTCCCCGGCGTCGTCCTGATCCTCGTGCTGATCGGCACCGGGTCCAAGGCCGGACTGGTGCCGTTGCACGTGTGGCTGCCGCTGGCCCACCCGGCTGCGCCCAGCCACGTCTCCGCCCTGATGAGCGGCGTGATGACCAAGGTCGCCGTGTACGGCTTCGTGCGCGTCGTCTTCGACCTGTTGGGTCCGGCGACGTGGTGGTGGAGCATCCTGGTGATCGGCCTTGCCGGCATCACCTGCGTGCTCGGCGTGCTCAGCGCGCTGATGCAGCACGACCTCAAGCGGCTGCTCGCCTACCACACCGTGGAGAACATCGGCATCATCTTCATCGGCCTCGGCCTTGCTCTCGCTTTCTCGGCGCACGGCATGCAGGCGCCGGCGGCGCTGGCGCTCACTGCGGCCCTGTTGCACGTCTTCAACCATTGCCTCTTCAAGAGCCTGCTGTTCTTCGGCGCGGGTGCCGTGCTGAATGCGACCGGCGAGCGAGACATGGAGCATCTGGGCGGATTGATTCACAATATGCCGCTCACCGCCTTTGCCTTCCTCACCGGCTGCACGGCGATCTCGGCGCTGCCGCCGCTCAACGGCTTCGTCTCCGAGTGGCTGACTTTCCAGGCCATCCTGCTGAGCCCGGCGCTGCCCTCGTGGGGCTTGAAGATCATCGTCCCCGCCGTGGGCGCCATGCTGGCGTTGTCCGCCGCGCTGGCGGCCGCCTGCTTCGTCAAGGCCTTCGGCGTGACGTTCCTCGGCCGGCCGCGTACGCCGGTTGCCGCCGACGCGCACGAGACCGACAGGGCGTCGATTGCCGCGATGTTCGCATTTGCCCTCCTGTGCCTCCTCGCCGGCATCCTGCCAGGCCTCTTCATCGACGGCCTGGCGCCGGTGACGCAGGCACTCGTTGGCGCCCGCATGCCGGCGCAGACGGCGCTGCCCTGGCTCTCGATCGTGCCCATTGCCGAGAGCCGCAGCTCCTACAACGGGCTGCTGGTGTTCGCCTTCATAGCGTTCTCGACCCTACTCACCGTGGAGATCATCCACCGCTTCGCCTCGCGCGCCGTGCGCCGGGGGCCGGCGTGGGACTGCGGCTTCCCCGATCCGAGCCCCGCCACGCAATACACCGCCGACAGCTTCGCCCAGCCGATCCGGCGCGTGTTCGGCGCCGTGGTGTTCCGCGCGTCCGAGCGCGTCGACATGCCGCCACCGGGGGACGCGCGACCGGCCCACCTCTCGGTAATCGTGCGCGACCTCGTCTGGGAGGCGTTCTACGCGCCCATCGCCAGTCTCGTCGCAGGCTCCGCCGAGCGGCTCAACCGCCTGCAGTTCCTCACTATCCGCCAATACCTGAGCCTCGTGTTCGTCGCCCTAGTCAGCCTGCTCCTCGTGGTGTCGATATGGTCGTGATGCGCGATCTCGCCGTGCAAGGGGCGCAGATGCTGCTGGTGCTGGTGCTGGCGCCGCTGCTGCTCGGCTTCACGCGCAAGGTGAAGGCGCGCATGCTGCGTCGTCGCGGTCCGCCGGTGCTGCAGCCCTATCGCGACCTCCTGCGCCTCATTCGCAAGGAGGCGGTGATCGCGGACAATGCCTCTTGGCTCTTCCGCAGCGGCCCCTACATGATTTTCGCGGCGACCTGGGTGGCCGCCGCCCTGGTGCCGACGTTTGCCACAGGACTCACCTTCAGCTGGGCCGCCGACCTCATCGCCATCACGGCTCTGCTGGGCTCGGCACGCTTCTTTCTGGCGCTCGTCGGCATGGATGTCGGCACCAGCTTCGGCGGCATCGGCTCCAGCCGCGAGATGATGTTCGCCTCGCTCGCCGAGCCGGCCATGATCATGATCGTGTTCACCGTGGCGCTGGTCGCCGGCTCCACGCAGCTGTCGAGCATCGCCCACTACACACTCACCAATGCGTCCCTGCGCGTCTCGCTCGGGCTGGCGCTGGTCGCGCTCATCATCGTCGCGATCGCCGAGAACGCGCGTATTCCCGTCGACAACCCGGCGACGCACCTGGAGCTCACCATGGTGCACGAGGCGATGGTGCTCGAATATTCGGGCCGCCACCTCGCCATGATCGAGCTGGCTGCTGCCGTGAAGCTGCTGGTCTATGTCTCGCTCATCGCCTGCATCTTCTTTCCCTGGGGCCTGGCTCCGCCCAACGGCGACCTTGCCGCCTACGCCACCGGCGCCGCCGCCTACCTGGTCAAGCTGTTCGTCGGCGGCTTCCTGCTCGTGCTGTTCGAGACCTCGATCGCCAAGATGCGCGTATTCCGCGTCCCCGACTTCCTGGGGATAGCGCTCATGCTCGGCCTGCTCGGCACGCTGCTGCTGTTCGTGTCGCGGAGCTTCTAGATGAACGGGGCCTGGTTCGACATCGCCCACATGCTGGCAGGCGGCCTGGTGCTGCTGAGCCTGATGCTGCTCTATCAGGACCGCATGTTCGCGCTGCTCAACGTGTTTGCCCTGCATGCCGTATTGCTTTCGGCGTCCGTCGCCTGGCAAGCGCAGATCCAGGGCGCGCCGCACCTCTACATCACGGCGCTGATCGCGCTGGCATTGAAGGCCGTGGTCATTCCCGTGGCGCTGCGGCGCATCGTCGTGCGGCTCGGCATCCACCGCACCATCGAGACGGTGGTCGGCATCGGCCCGACCATGCTGGCCGGCATGGGCCTCGTGGCGCTCTCGATGGTGGTGATGCTCAAGGCCACGGCACAGGCCGACCCGCTAGCCCGCGAGGACCTGGCGTTCGCGCTTTCCGTCGTTCTCCTCGGCCTGCTGATGATGGTGACGCGGCGCAATGCCGTGAGCCAGGTGATCGGCTTCATGTCGCTCGAGAACGGCTTGATCCTCGCCGCCACCGGCGCCAAGGGCATGCCGCTCGTCGTCGAGATCAGCATCGCCTTCTCGGTGCTGATCGCCTTCATCGTCATCGGCGTGTTCCTGTTCCGCATCCGCGAGCGCTTCGATTCCGTCGACGTGTCGGCGCTCGACGCCTTCCGGGGGGAGAGACGGTGAATTTGTCCTCTTTCCATCCAGCGCTCGACGCACTGGACGCGGTGCTTGTGATCCCCGCGGTCGCTGCCTTGGTCCTCGTGCTGCTGCCGGGCTATTGGCTGAGCGCGCGGCTCAACGTGCTGACCTCGCTCGCAACGCTGCTGGCGGCCCTGTCGCTGCTCGTGGAGCGGCCAGCGCCCGGCCCCTACCTGTTCGTCGACGATCTCAACATCACGTTCGTGGTGTTGGCGACCTTCGTCGGCTTCACGACCAGCGCCTTCAGCGCCAGCTACATCGGCCACGAGCTCGAGATCGGCCGCCTCACGCCGCGCTACCTGCGCTTCTACCATGCCATGTACCAGACACTGATGTTCGCCATGAACCTCGGCCTGCTCGCCAACAACATCGGCCTCATGTGGGTCGCCATCGAGCTCGCAACGCTCACGACCGTGCTGATGGTCGGCATCTACCGCACGCACGAGGCCATCGAGGCGGCCTGGAAGTACTTCATCCTCGGCAGCGTCGGCATTGCGCTCGCGCTGTTCGGCACCATCCTGGTCTACATGGCGGCGCGCCCCGTACTGGGCGAGGGCCAGGACGCCATGGTGTGGACGACGCTGATCGAGAAGGCCGGCGGGCTGGCGCCTGAGCTGTTGAACGTCGCCTTCGTCTTTCTGATGCTGGGCTACGGCACCAAGGTCGGCCTGGCACCCCTGCATGCCTGGCTTCCGGACGCGCACGCGGAGGGCCCCACGCCGATTTCCGCCGTGCTGTCGGGCCTGCTGTTGAATGTCGCCCTCTACGCGCTCTTGCGCTTCAAGCTGCTGATGGCCGGCAACCCAGCCGCCGTCGCTCCGGGCCCGCTGATGGTCTCGATGGGGCTTCTGTCGCTGATATTTGCCGGCTTCATGCTCTACCGCCGGCGCGACATCAAGCGCATGTTCGCCTATTCCTCCATCGAGCACATGGGGCTCATAACCTTCGCATTCGGCATGGGCGGACCGCTCGCCAACTTCGGCGGGCTGTTGCACATGACCATGCATTCGCTCACCAAATCGGCGATCTTCTTTGCGGTCGGCCACATCGCCCAGGCCAAGGGCACACAGCGCATCGCCGAGATCCGTGGGCTGACCGAGAGCCACCCGGTGCTCGGCTGGGGACTGGTGGTCGGCGTGGTGGCGATCGCCGGACTGCCGCCGCTCGGCATCTTCATGAGCGAGTTCCTGATCGTCAGCTCCACCTTCGCACGGGCGCCGCTGCTGGCGATCCTCCTGGTGTTCGGGCTTCTCATCGCGTTCGGCGCGCTGATGCTGCGCTTGAACGAGGTCGCCTTCGGCGAGCCCACGGGCAGCACCGCCCCGGTCAAGGCTTCCTATGTGCCGCTGTTTGCGCACCTGGCTCTCGTGCTCGCGGCGGGCATCTATCTGCCGGGACCGCTGGTGGCGTGGTTCCAGGCCGTGGCACGACTGTTGGGGTAGGATCATGCCATGACCTTCCTTTCTGCACTGGCGAACAGGGGTGAGCGGGTTGCGGCGCATCGGCCCTGGCCGCGCATCGCCGTGAACGCATCCACGTGGCGGCAGGCGGTTCTCGGGATTGCCGCCGGCGAGGCAACGCTGCTCGGCTTGTGGAGCGACGGGGAGGCGGTGCATCTGGCCCTCCACGCCGAGGAGGCGCCCGAGGTGCTCGTCATCAGCCTGCCGTGCCCGGAGCGGCGCTTCCCGTCCGTCGCCGCCACGCACCCGCCAGCCCTGCGGCTGGAGCGAACGATCCGTGATCTTTACGGGCTAGAGCCCGAGGGCTCTCCGGACACGCGCCGCTGGCTCGATCACGGCCGCTGGGGCGTGCGCCAGCCTCTGGGCGCGCACGAGGCGGCACCCCCCACCGGAGATCCTTACGCGTTCCACGCGGCCACCGGGCCGCCGCTGCACCAGATCCCGGTCGGCCCCGTGCATGCCGGCATCATCGAGCCCGGCCACTTCCGCTTCACCTGCAACGGCGAAGCCGTCGTGCGCCTGGAAGAGCGGCTGGGCTACGTGCACAAGGGCGTTGACGGCCTGATGCGCGACGCCCCGCTGGAGAAGGCGGCTAAGCTCGCCGGCCGCGTGTCGGGCGACAGCACCGTCGCTTACGCCATGGCCTTCGCCCGCGCCGTCGAATCAGCGCTTGGTCTCGAGCCGCCGCCGCGAGCAATCTTCCTGCGCGCGCTGATGGCCGAGCTCGAGCGCCTCGCCAACCACTTCGGCGACATCGGTGCAATTTGCAACGACGCTTCCTTCTCCCTCATTCACGCCCACTGCGGCATCCTGCGCGAGCACGTCCTGCGCGTCGCCGACGCCAGTTTCGGCCACCGCCTGATGATGGACTGTGTCGTGCCGGGCGGCACCGCCGTCGACCTTGCCCAAGCGAGTGCGCCGGGGCTGCCGACCCTCGTCCGCACCATCCGCCGCCGCTTCCCCGAGCTGATCGAGCTGTACGACCGCACCGCCTCGCTGCAGAACCGGACCATCACCACCGGCATCCTGACGCGGGAGCTGGCCCGCCAATACGGCGCCGGCGGTTTTGTCGGCCGCGCCTCGGGGCGCGCCTTCGACGCCCGCAAGCAGCCGGGCTACGCCCCTTACGACGACTTGCGCTTCGACATGCCCATCCGGCAGGAAGGCGACGTGGATGCCCGCGTGTGGGTGCGCGTCAACGAGGTCGCTCAATCGCTGGCGCTGATCGAGCAGATCCTCGACCGTCTGCCGGCTGGAGCCATCCGCACCGATATTGGGCGGGCGACGGGAGGAGACTCCGTAGAGGGTCTCGCCCTCGTCGAAGGCTTCCGCGGTGACGTGCTCGCGTGGGTGCGCCTTGCTCCGGACGGCAGGATAGCGCGCTGCCACCTGCGCGATCCGTCCTGGTTCCAGTGGCCGCTGCTGGAGGCGGCGATCGAAGGCAACATCGTCGCGGACTTCCCGCTCTGCAACAAGTCCTTCAACTGCTCCTACTCGGGCCACGACCTGTAAGAGGCGCCCATGCGCAAGCTGCTGCTCGAGAGCCTGCTGCAAGCCCCGTTGACGGAGGCGCCACCATCGCGTGACGATGCGGCCCTGGCCGAGCTCGCTGCGAGCCTGGAGCGGGCCTCACGCCGCCGCCTCGGCCGCTCGCTGTCGATCCGCGAGGTCGACGCCGGCTCCTGCAACGGCTGCGAGCTCGAGATCCACGCTCTCAACAACGCGTTCTACGACCTGGAGCGCTTCGGCCTGAAGTTCGTGGCCTCGCCGCGGCATGCCGACGTGCTGCTCGTCACCGGTCCCGTGACCAAGAACATGCGCGAGGCGCTGGAGCGCACCTGGGCCGCCACGCCCGACCCCAAGTGGGTAGTGGCGGTGGGCGACTGCGCGCTCGACGGCGGCCTGTTCGCCGGCAGCTATGGCGTGGTCGGCGGCGTCTCCGCCGTGGTCCCCGTCGACCTCCACATCCGCGGCTGCCCGCCCTCGCCCACCGCGCTGCTCAAGGGGCTGCTGGCGCTGGTCGAGAGCGCCCGCTAATCCGGGACGGGATCGGCGTTAGCCAAGCACGCGGGCCATTTCATTTCGGCACGTTCTAAATGAGCTCGTCGTCTGAGCCCGCTTTCAAGTTTGCTTGTGGTGGCCGGTCAGGAAGGGCATTTCTCGGGTAGAGTCCGGGCATGAAGCTCGGAGCCACGGCAGCGGGAAGCGCCAATGCAATTCGAAATGGGGCCTTGTGGGTCCTCGCCGTGATGATCCCGCGCTTGTGCAGCAACGCCGTGACACGCCGGGCTTTGCGGTCGTCAAATCCGACAACTTCCGTCACGTCCTTGCGCTCCAATTCTCGATGCGTGAGGATATGGGCGAGCACGCGCGTCGAGCGGGGCAAGATGCCGCCAACGCGTTCCTCTTCCTTCGCCCATTCCATGATGCGTTTGCGGAGAGCATTGGGCTGCATGAGTTGCGTCATGAATTGAACCTGATCGAGGCAAACCTTCAAGAAAAAGACGGTGAATTCGGCGAGTGTCTCTTCGCTCAAGTTGCCCCGCCCATCGAGGTCGTTGCGCCTCGGCAGATCGCATGCGGCAAGGTGACCCTTGTATTCGCTCTCGTGTCGCGACAAGCCACGGGCGATTGACCAAATGCCGCCGCTGTCCAGCGCCTCGAGCAGCATGGCATAAGATATCAGGCGGCTAACCCTTCCGTTTCCATCGGCGAAGGGGTGTATCCAAACTAATCTATGATGTGCCGCTGCGGACTGCAGAACGGTTTCGAATTTGCGCAGCCTGGCGTATGCTTCCTCCCAGCGCTTCATGAATCGCTCTATGGCGCCTGGGCTAACGGGCACGTGCCGCCCGACTTGCACGTCAAAAGTTCTGGTGGCTCCAGGAACGACACGCTCTCGCTGCTTCGTCCTTGGATTCTCCATCCAAAGGAGATCCTCGGGTAGTGCGTCTTCGAACCGATAGTGAACGTCGAGCACGGCGGTGACCGTCCCGCTCCGTCCTGCCAATGCACCCTCGTCGAT
>VBAB01000349.1:1409-9068 GCA_005888525.1 Alphaproteobacteria bacterium | reverse complement strand
CGGCGCAGGCCCAGCCTTGCTCTTCGAAGCGGCCGACGGCCGGGTGCTCTATGCCGAGGACCCCGACAACCAGTGGCATCCGGCATCGCTGACCAAGATCATGACGGCCTACGTCACCTTCGATGCCCTCAAGGAGGGCAAGCTGACCATGGCGAGCAAGATCGGCTGCTCCGAGCTCGCCAGCAGCCAGTCGCCCAGCAAGATCGGCCTGCCCGTCGGCGCCGAGATGACGGTGGAGACGGCGCTGCAGGCCCTCATCGTCAAGTCGGCCAACGACGTTGCGGTGATGCTGGCCGAGGCGGTTTCCGGGTCGCACGATGCCTTCGTGGAGCGCATGAATGCCACGGCTGCGCGCCTGGGCATGACGCGCACCAAGTTCGTGAATGCCAATGGTCTGCCGGCGACGGAGCAGGTCACGACGGCGCGCGACCTGGCCAGGCTCGCCTCCGCGGTCGTGCGCGATTATCCCGAGCATGCGCAATTGTGGTCGATGCTGGAGGTGCGGCTGGGCAAACGGCGGCTGCATACGCATAACGGGATCCTCACTAACTATGCCGGCGCCGACGGCATGAAGACCGGTTTCATCTGCGACAGCGGCTTCAACGTGGTGGCCAGCGCCACCCGAGAAGGCCACAAGCTCATAGCCGTCGTGCTCGGCGAGCCTACGGGGGGTGAACGCACCGTGCGCGCCGCCAACCTGCTCGAGCACGGCTTCAATACGCTCAAATGGAAGGCGCTGTTCGCCCCCCAGACGCTCGAGACAATGCCGGTCGCAGAGGATGCCAAGGGCCCGATGACCATGCGTCAGGCCGTTATTTCGTACGAATGCGGCACAGGTGGCCGTCGTCGCCCCGTGGCCAAGACCAAGAAGAAGGGTCCGGGACAGGTCGCCTCGGAAAAAGCAGGCAAGCAGCAGAAGGCGCCGGCCAAGAAGGCCAAATCGGCACAAAAGGCCGCTGCCTCCGCGTCACAGCAGTAGACAACCGCAGCCGTCGCGGCGGTCGCTAGACAATCAGCTCGAGCTTGCGTCCCTGGTCCGGGCAACCTCGCCCTTGCAGCGGGGGCTCGTCGCTCGCCGAGGGCCCATCCTCCTGGGGCGCCTGGCTTTCCGGCCGTGGCGAGGGAGGCAGCGGCTCAGGCCGCCGCTTCAGGTTGGGGGCCACCACGTCGGGCCCGCGCTCCTGCTTGCCCTGGGCTTCCGCCCCGCCTGCAAAAGCCGCCAATGCCAGCACAGATAGGACGCCGACAGCTACTTTCGAGGCGATTGCGGCCTTCATCGGACCCTCCAAAGCTTCGATGTCACCGACCCATGGCGCCTCGGCTATGCGACGCGACGGCGCCTCCTGGCCTGCCCAACCAACTCGACATACACTTTGTTTCCAAGATTCGCCGTATTCTCCTCGCCCGCGTGGCCCGGATGCACCGTTAACCGTGGTGACAGGCCGGATCCGTCGGCCGATATAGTCTTGGCGTCGATCTTGCTTCCCAGCGCATAGCACATCGCCGGGGACGCAAAGATGGCATCGGGTTGGCAATTCCACCAGGACGCAACGCCCACGCCGGGGGAGGTCGAGGCCATGGTCGCCGTGCTGGAAGGCCGGCACGGCGCTTGGGCTGCCGACGTAGCCGAGTTCTTCTCCACGCTGCACAGCCTCAAAGGCGACGCCGGTCGCAGTTGGGCGTGGGCCGGCGTGGCCGAGTTGGTACGTCGGAATGCCGAGGCCCGTTTGGGGGAACAAGCCCCATGAGGATCTGAGTCTGGAAGTCTCACAAGACGCAAAAGTCGTGGCCTCACCGAGCCAGAGCACGCTGGGAATCTCACTGCACGTCTACGCCGCGGATTTGGCGCGGCGGGCCGGGGAAGTTTACCGTGCCGAAAGCGAGCGCTCACGCGCCCAGCGTGATGCCGTCACCGCGTTCACCGTGCGCGTCGCCAGCGCCGGCATTCTCTATCTTTCGCAGGTGGTGCTGGCGCGCTGGATGGGCGGCTACGAGTACGGCATCTACGTGTTCGTCTGGACCTGGGTGCTGGTGCTGAGCGGCTTGTCCCATCTGGGCCTGCCGACGGCCATGATCCGGCTGCTGCCGGAATACCTCCAGCGTGGCGAGCATGGGCTGCTGCGCGGGCTGCTGCTGGGCGGTCGCGCCGTTGCCGTGCTTGCCGGCACGGCCGTTGCGTGCGCGGCCCTGGCGCTCCTGTGGCTGATCGGCGATCGGCTCAACAGCCACTACGTCCTGCCCGTCTATCTGGCGCTGGCCTGCGTGCCGCTGTGCGCGCTGAGCGATGTCCAGGACGGCATCGGCCGCGGCCGCGGATGGATGATGGTCGGCCTGATGCCACCCTACATCCTGCGCCCGCTGCTCCTGCTCGGGTGCATGACTGCAGCGCACCTCCTGGGCCTGCCGACCGAAGCCGGCACCGCTGCAGGCGCGGCCGTGGTCGCCACATGGGTGGCGGCGCTGGTGCAGATGCTGCTGGTCGAGCGCCGCTTCGGCCGCGAGATCGACAAGCCGAGCAGGCGATACGATTGCAAGCGCTGGTTCAGGGTGGCGCTGCCGCTGATGGCTATCGCCGTCTGCGACATCGCCCTGCAGAACGCCGACGTGCTGATCGTTTCCGCCTACTTGTCGCCGACCGAGGTCGGCATGTACTTCGCTGCCGCCAAGACGATGAGCCTGATCATGTTCATCCATTATGCGGTGGGGAGCGCGGTTGCCAACCACTTCTCGGCGCTCAAGGCCCGCGGCGACCACGAGAGCCTCGAGGCGCTCGTGCGCGATGCCGTGAATTGGACGTTCTGGCCCTCGCTGATCGCCGCAGTTGCCATCCTGGCGCTCGGCAAGCCGCTGCTGTGGCTGTTCAGCCCGCAGTACACAGCCGCTTACCCCGTGATGTTCGTGCTCGCCATCGGCTTCCTGGCGCGGGCGTCGATGGGCCCGGCCGAATTCATCTTGAACATGCTGGGCGAGCAGCAGCTTTGCGCGCTCGTGCTGGTCGTGTCGGCGGTCCTCGACGTGGCGCTCAGCTTCGCGCTCGTGCCGGTCTTCGGCATGCTCGGAGCGGCGGTGGCGACATCGGTGGCGCTCATCACCGCGGCGGTCATGAATTATGCCGTCGCCCGTCGCCGCCTCGAGCTCGAGATTTCCATCTGGAACAGCTCCCGCGCGCGGTAGACGCCGCGCCGCGGTGTTAGCGCACCTGGAGGACGAGCTTGCCGCGGAAGTGGCGGGCCTGGCTCACCTTGTGGGCGGCGGCCGCCTCCGAGAGCGGGAAACGGGTGATCTCGGGGACACGTAGTGCCCCCTTGCCGACCAACTCGACGATGCGGTCGAGGTGCGGGCGATCCCGGCCGACCTGGGGCCTCAGGGACTGCACCTCGCCCCGGGCCGGCTTCGGCGCCTGCGCACCGGAGGCGATGAATGCCGCGCGTCCTCCGGGCTTCAGGACGGCAAACGAACGCTGGGTCACGTCGCCGCCGACGGTATGGAACACGGCGTCGCAGCCGGACACCGTCTCGGTGAAATCCTGCACGTTGTAGTCGATGATCTGGTCGGCACCGATCCCGCGCAGATAGGCATGGTTGGCGGCGCTGGCGGTGGTGATCACACGGGCGCCGATATGCTTGGCGAGCTGAATGGCGATGCTGGCGACGCCGCCCGCCCCGCCCTGGATGAGGATCGTCTCGCCGGCCCGCAGCTTCAACGTGTCCTCGATAGAAACCAGCGCAGTGAGACCGGCAAGCGCGAGGGCGGCGGCATCGACATGGGAGATGCTGGCAGGCTTGCGCGCGACGATGGAGGCCTTGATGGCGATCTTCTCCGCGTAAGCACCCTCCTGGCCCACGTCGCATACCGCAAAGACCTCATCACCCACGGCAAGGTCCTCGACTCCTTCTCCCACCGCGCTGACGACCCCGGAGAAGTCGCGTCCCAGGACGTAGGGAAATTTCGTCTGCGGATAGGACTCGCCGCTGCGCACCTTCCAGTCGGCACCGTTGACGCTCGCGGCATGTATATCGACGACCACCTCGCCGCGCTTGGCCGCAGGATCGGGCAAGACGCCGTACTTCAACTCTTCCGGTCCGCCGTGCCGCTCTATGAAAACCGCTTTCATTGTCGCCTCCCTGCGTCAGCCCATCTCCGCATGGCCATTCGCACCGGCTCCCCGGAATAAGCCGGCTAATTCGCCATTTTTTTCGCAAAGTGGGCGTGGACCACAATGATACTCACCGCGCGCCACACTTGGGAAGCTGTTTGGGGAAGCCTGGCTGGGCGCCGGCTCGGCCTCGCGGTCGGCGTTATGGCCCCGCTCGGGGGCGACACAACAGACGCAAGAGTCGTGGCGGTTTGCCGAACAACCACTCGCAGTACGCGGCTGTTGCCTTGGGATGCGCGCTGCCTCACGCGGTGGCGAGACGCGGCTGCTCCGGTCGCCCGCGGATGTCGAAGAACAGAGCCTGGCTGATGATCGCCTTGACGTTGTCGGGGTGGAACGGCTTGGTGATGAGGAACGTCGGCTCGGGGCGCGTGCCGGTCAGCAGCCGTTGCGGGTAGGCCGTCACGAAGATCACCGGCACCGAGAACGTGCGCAGGATCTCGTTGACGGCATCGAGGCCGGAACTGCCGTCCGCCAGCAGAATGTCGGCCAGGATCAGGCCCGGCCGCGCGCGCTTGACCGCCTCGACGGCCTGCCGCTCGGTGCGGGCGATCTTGACCACGCGATGGCCGAGGCCGGTGACCAGCCGTTCGAGATCGAGGGCGATCAGCGGCTCGTCCTCGATGATCACGACATCGGTGGCGATTTGCCGGGCGATTTCGCGACCCGCCTGGTCGACTAGGCGCTGCAGCTCGGCCCCATCGACATCCATGACCAGGGCCGCATCCTGCGGCGAGAACTCCTCCACCGAGACGAGCAGGAACGCTTGCCGCGCCCGCGGAGTCAGCACCTCAAGGTTGCGGTGCGCCGCCTCGAGGCCTGGTACTAGGGCATCGCGCGGTCTCTCGTTGTTCCACTTGATCGAGCCGAGGATCGTGAGGAAGGTGCGATAAAGGGCAACGCGCGGCGGCAGGACCTCCGAGAAGATGGAGGGATCGGCCAGGATCGCCTCGAGCGTCGATACGACATAGGCGTCCCCGCTCTTCTGGCTGCCCGTGACGGCGCGGGCGAAGCGGCGCAGGTATGGCAGATGGGTCGCAACCCGTTCGGCGACTGACATGGAATCCCCTCCTCGTACCCAGGCCTCGTAGCTGGGACCACCTTAATCAACTCAATGAACGCCCCGGAAACCTGCGAGTTCCATCAAGGGAACCTTTGCGGGCCCCGGCCGTTCTAAGGCAGTACCCGGGGAGGCTGTGGGCAGGTAGCGTCTCTGGGGCCGGGGGCACAGGAGGGCATAGATAATGGCGGAAAAAGACGGCTCGTCGCCGCTGGCCGCGCCAGCGGCAGGCGTAGACGGGGGCCAGAACGAGCCGAAGAAATCTCGGCAATCGAAGAAATCACGGCAATCAATGAGCGAAAGCAAGCCGCTAGTAGCCCACAACAAGAACGACCGGGAAGCGACTATGGAGCCGCCGCGGCCTTCCGATCTCTACAATGCACCGCGAGGAATGTTGGATCGTTCCCTTCAGGCCCAGCTAGGACGCCAGCTCAGAGCCATCTTTTCCGATGTGGCGCAGGAGCCGGTACCGGAGCGTTTCATCAAGCTGCTCGAGGCTCTGGAGGGCCGGGAGAAGCCAAAGTGAACTCGGATTCGGTCCCGCTCAAACAGGCGTTGTTGGGGTTGATTCCCAACTTGCGCGCGTTCGCTGTCTCCCTGTGCGGCGATATCGAGCGGGCCGACGACCTCGTACAGGAGACCCTGCTCAAAGCCTGGGACCACCTGGAAAGCTTCCAGGAGGGCACCAACCTGCGTGCCTGGCTGTTCACCATCCTGCGCAATACCTATTTCTCCGAGTGCCGCCGGCGGCGGCGCGAGGTGGAGGATCGCGACGGCAACAAGGCCGGCGACTTGGCCGTTCACCCGGGGCAGCAGGGGCATCTCGACATGCAGGATTTCCGCCGGGCCCTCAATCTGCTCCCGCCCGACCAGCGCGAAGCACTCGTTCTCGTGGGTGCGGCGGGCTTCTCCTACGAGGAGGCAGCGGCGATTTCGCAATGCGCGGTAGGCACGATCAAGAGCCGCGTCAACCGGGCCCGCGCCAAGCTCACCGAGATGCTGGGCGTGGTCACGCCGCGCGAGTTCGGACCGGATTCGGCGACGGAAGCCATTGTCGCCCGCACCGTCGGCACGCCGTTCCAGTAACCCCGACTGACGTCGCCTAACGCCTTCGAACCGCTACGGCTGCGGGGCTCCACTGGAGCAACTCGCCGATTGGCAGACGTCGGATGACTTAGACCTGCACTGCACCCAACCTCACTGCGCCTCACCCTACGCAGTCGAGGAACTCCGCTACGTGGCGATTGAAGACTTGGGCGCGCTCGAAGTAGGCCGAGTGCCCGGCGTCGGCGATGTGCACTGCGCGCGCACCTGGCACGACGGCGGCGATGATGTCGGCGGCAAATGGGGGAATCAGGACGTCCTCGTCGCCGGCGATGAACAGGACCGGGCAGCCGGCCGCCGCCAACTCCTCGGGTGCACGTGTCCTGAGAGCATATAGCCGCTTGCGAATGGCCTCCTTGTCGAGGTGGGCGTTCATGTCGTCGATGTGGTGATAGAGGAGGTGCAGCGCCGGCTGCTCGGTCGCCATGCGCGCCCCTGCGGCCACGTGAACTCCGCGCCTGGCGAAATCCGCGCGGGCGCGCTCGGCGCCGTGCGCCCAATCCTCGAGCCGCGAGCGTGCCGGCTCGCTGACACGGCTGGGATCGATCGTCCCGGTCGTCGCGGCGAGGACCAGCGCCTTCAGCTTGCCGGTCCGGCGCAGCGCGTATTCGACGGCAGACCAGCCGCCCATCGACTGGGCGACGATGCGCACGTCCGCTAGCCGCAGATGGTCGATCAGCGCCGCCAGATCATCGGCGTAGTCGGCGGGGTCGGGGCCGCCGGGAATTGCAGAGGACGGCGCAAACCCGCGATGAGCGAATGCTATGCATGTGTAGCGCGGCGCGAAATGCGCCACCTGCTGCCACCACGACAGCTGGTTGCCGCCGAGCCCGTGCGCGAGGACGATCGCGGGGCCCTCTCCGGTCACCTCGTAGTGCAGGCGACAACCGGGCCTCGGCAGGCTGCCGATGCGGCGGACTGGAATGGGAGGTTGTGCCGTCATGGTTGCGCTGGGATCCCTCGCGCCGAAGCTTACGGACAGTCGCAAAACGTGAGCGGAAGCAGAGTTGCCTCAGGATGCCAGAACAAGCTACCCGGAATCTCCAGGGTTGGACGGTCCACCGGAGCCTAAGCGCTTCCGGCACCACTTCTCGAACGGCCCGCCGACGGTCAGCAGGACCGCCGTGAGGAGAATGGCGACAGTCACCGGCTTCCAGGCGGCAAGACCGCACAACATGCCCAAGCATGCCGTAACCCAGATGGTGGCCGCCGTCGTGAGGCCATGCACCTTTTGCCCTGTCGGGCGATGCAAGATTACGCCTGCGCCCAGGAAGCCGATGCCGGTAATGACGCCCTGGATGACCCTGCTTACGTCAGCTTGCGGGTCGTCTGCGACCGC
>VBAB01000349.1:0-1264 GCA_005888525.1 Alphaproteobacteria bacterium | reverse complement strand
GGCCCTCTCGTATCACCAAAATGACCTGCTTGTAGGTCCGCAGCGCTTTATATTATTCCGCCCGGAGCGTCTTGCGCATTCGTTTCATGCTCCGCAGCGCCGGCCGGTCGAATTTGGGAAATTCGAGATCGAGCCGATCGAGGACATCGATGATCACGGTCGACATGACCAATCTGGCAAACCATTTGTTGTCCGCCGGCAGCACGTACCACGGAGCCTCCACAGTGCTGGTGTTGCGGATCATGTGCTCGTAGGCGTCCATGTACTTGTCCCAGAGCTTTCGCTCGGCCAGATCAGCCATGGAGAATTTCCATCGTTTGGCGGGCTCGTCCAGGCGCGCGAGCAGCCGGCGCTTCTGCTCCTCCTTGGAGATGCGCAGGTGGAACTTGATCACCACTGTACCGTTGCGCACCAGGTGGCGCTCGAAAGCGTTGATGTCTGCGAACCTTTCCTTCCAGATCCGCTTCGTGACGAGCTTGGCCGGCAGCCGCTGCTTCTCGAGCAGGTCCTCGTGCACGCGCACCGCGAGCACTTCCTCATAATATGAGCGATTGAAGATGCCGATGTCGCCGCGAGGCGGCAGGCGCGCCGCAGCCCGCCAGAGGTAGTCGTGATCGAGCTCCTCGGCCGTCGGCACCTTGAATGGATGAACGACGCATCCTTGCGGGTTGAGACCGGCCATCACGTGCTTGATGGCGCCGTCCTTTCCCGCTGCGTCGATCCCCTGCAAGATGACCAGCAAGGCCCACCTGTTCTCGGCGTAGAGCCGCTCCTGCAGGTCGGTCAGGCGCGGAGCATGCTTGGCGACGATCCTCTCAGCGGCCTCTTTGCTGAAGCCGGCGGTCTCGGCAGGATCGAACCGCCGAAGGCGGAAGCGCTTGGGCTTTTCGACCCTGAAACGCTGAGTGAATTTCACGTGGTTCATGCGTGCGTCCTTGGCGCAGAGCGAAACAGTGCCGTCCGGGTCCGCGCCGCGCAATGGGCCATGCCGGCAGGGCTCGAGCAAGAGGATTCCCGGAGAATGATAACCAAGGCACAATAATCGGTTCAGCGGAACGGCGGCTCGTCGAAGGAGCGCAGCTTGCGCGAATGCAGCGTCTCACGGCGCACGCGCAGGAGATCGAGCGTCTTGAGGCCGATCTCGAGGTGCTGAGCCACCGCGCTCTCGTAGAAGGCATTGGCGGCGCCCGGCAGCTTGATCTCGCCGTGCAGCGGCTTGTCGGAGACGCACAGCAGCGTGCCATAGGGCATCCGCAGCCGGTAG
>VBAB01000956.1 GCA_005888525.1 Alphaproteobacteria bacterium | reverse complement strand
GGCCGTCACGACAAGCACGATGTCGTCGCCGGGGTTGAGCGCGCCCACGCGATGCACGATGAGGCTCGCCTGCAGCGGCCAGCGGTTGCCGGCCTCGGCCTCGACGCGCGCCAGCTCGGCTTCCGTCATGCCGGGATAGTGCTCGAGCGTCATGCCGGAGACGCTGGTGCCGTCGTTCTCGCTGCGCATGATTCCGGTGAAGGTGACGATGGCGCCGATGTCGGTGCGGCCGGCGGTGAGGCGGCGTACCTCCGCGCCGACGTCGAAGTCCTCGCGCTGAACGCGCACGCCCAAGGCTCAGCCTCCGGTCACCGGCGGGAAGAAGGCGACCTCGCGTGCTCCGGCGAGGCTCGCCGTGGGCTTGACGTGGGTGCGGTCGATGGCGGCGCGGATCACGTCGGCGCGCGCGAAGGCCTCGGCGTACTCGGGTCCCAGGCCCTTCAGCCAGGCCACCAGCTCCGCCACCGTGCCGACGCCGGCCGGCACGTCGACGATCTCCTCGGCCTTGCCGGTCTTCTCGCGCACCCAGGCGAAGTAGAGGATCTTGACGGGCATGGGCTCAGCCCTAGTGCTCCATGGCCGTGCGGATGGCCGCCTTCAGGTAGTCGTAGCCGGTCCAGAGCGTCAGCAGTGCCGCCATCCACAACATGACGAGCCCGGTCCACGTGACGCCCGGAATGAGCTTGTCGCCGGCGGGCCCCGCCAGCAGCACGCCGAGCGCGATCATCTGCATGGTCGTCTTCCACTTGGCGAGCTGCGTCACGTGCACCCTGACGTTCAGCTCGGCCAGGAACTCGCGCAGGCCGGAGACCAGGATCTCGCGGCACAGGATGATCACGGCCGCCGCCACGTGCGCCTTGTCGATGGTGTTGTCGTAGGTGAGCATCAGCAGCGTGGTGCCGACCAGCAGCTTGTCGGCGATGGGGTCCAGCATGCGCCCCAGCACCGTCTGCTGCCGCCAAACGCGCGCCAGGTATCCGTCCAGCCAGTCGGTGATGCAGGCGCCGATGTAGACCGCGAGCGCCCACCAGCGCCCCGCGTCGCCCGGCACCAGAAAGAGGCACAGGACAATCGCCGGCACCGCCAGAATGCGCAGATAGGTCAGCACGTTGGGCAGACTGACGGCACTCACGGCCGCCGGCGCCGGGGCGACGGTTTTCATGGGGCGACAAGAGCATTTGGGGTCGGAAGCGTCAATGGGGAGGGGCCGGGCAATAGGCGCACGATTTGGGCATCGGTAAAGCCGCCACGTAGTATGCAAAACTCGGCGGACGCTTGGGTAAGCGCTGTGGGCGCGCGCCGCCTACTCCCGTCGCTCGTGGAAGAAATCGTAGATGGCCTGCGCCATGGCCGCGCTGATGCCGTCGATGGCGCGCAGGTCGTCGGGGCTGGCGCGGGAGACGGCTTTGGCGGAGCCGAAATGCTCGAGCAGCGCGCGCTTGCGCGCCGGGCCGATGCCGGCGATCTCGTCGAGCGGGTTGGCGCCGATGGCCTTGCTGCGCTTGGCCCGGTGGGTACCGATGGCGAAGCGGTGGGCCTCGTCGCGCAGGCGCTGGACGAAATAGAGCACGGGATCGCGCGGCTCGAGCAGCAGCGGCTTGTCGCGGCCTGGGAAATGGAAATGCTCGCGGCCG
>VBAB01000348.1 GCA_005888525.1 Alphaproteobacteria bacterium | reverse complement strand
CCTGCTGATCATGACGGTGGGTACGGCCACGGGCAGGGCCGAAGGCATCGCCTGCCGGCTCGGCGACGGCCGCTGGCAGCTCGACGGCTGAGCTTGCCCGGGCGTGCCCCTCGATAACGCGGACATGAAAAGCGGATAAGCTTTGCCCAAATCTTGCTTTGGCCGCCTCTCATGCGCGCCCTATGTTGCTGCACCCAGCAACCATGAACGGGTGCGGACGACAATGACCCAGGCCAATTCGCGAACCGCCGACTATCCCATCGATGCGCTATTCCTGGAGCGGTGGTCGCCGCGCGCCTTCACCGGTGAAGCGATCTCAACGCGGGAGTTGCTCACGCTGCTCGAGGCCG
>VBAB01000347.1 GCA_005888525.1 Alphaproteobacteria bacterium | reverse complement strand
CTGCTCGATGGCTTCATTGGTCAGGCGGAACGTGCCCCAATGGTGGCCGAAGGCACGGCCGGCGCCCGACAACCGCAGCGCCTCGAGGGCGTCTTCCGGATTCATGTGGATGTGACGCATGAACCAGCGCGGCTCGTAGGCGCCGATCGGCAGTAGCGCCAGCGCGAGGCGGGGATGGCGCTTGCCGACCCGGGCGAACGTCGCGCCGTCGCCGAAACCGCTGTCGCCGACGCAATAGACCTTCTGCGCGCCGGCACGGACGACGAAGCTCGCCCACAGCGCGTGCATGCGATCGCCGGCACCGCGCGCCGACCAGTGCAGCGTCGGCTCCACGTGCACCTCGAGACCGTCTCCGAGATCGACTGCATCGCCCCAGTCGACGGCGGTGGCGACAAGCCCGGGCACGCTCTTCTTCAGGATGGCGTCGTTGCCGAGCGGCGTGACGATGCGCGGGCGGAAGCGCTGCCAAAGCCCGCCGATCGTGTCCACGTCCATGTGGTCGTAGTGATTGTGGGTGACGAGCACGGCATCGATGGCGGGCAGGTGGTCGAAGTCGATGCCCGGCGGGTTCACGCGCTTCGGGCCCGCAAACGAGACCGGACTGGCGCGCTCGGACCAGACGGGATCGATGAGAATGCTCTTGCCTCGCGCCTGGATCAGAAACGTCGCGTGCCCGACGTGAGTGATGCGCAGCCCCTCGCCATCGAAGCGCGGCGGCGGGCGGTCCGCTGAAAAGGGGCTGGGAAAGCTGCGCGGCCAAGCTTCGCCGCGGTCACCCAGCTGCCACTTGAGGAACGCACCGGGTCCCCTCGGGCGGACGCCGCTCGGGTTGAAGAAGCGCACGCCGTCGAAATGATCGGACGCGGGGCCGGTGTAATAGGCGTTGGCGCGGCTGCCGGATAGCAACGCCCAGCCGCCGGCGCCGGCGGCCGCGACGGCGCCCAGGGTCTGCAACAGGCGGCGGCGACTAGGCATCGAGCTGGTACCGGTTGCGCTTGGCCCTTTGCAAATCGTGCCGCTGGCCGGATCGGGGCAATTTCTCACCCCTGTTTGCCAGGCGCGCGATCGGGATAGCTTCTGGCCATGCCCTCGCGCACATCCTGTTGGATTCCGTATTGCGGAAAGGGATATCGAAAGCCGTTTTTCGCCAAAGCCTCCATTCCCGATATCGCTTTGGCCACATACTCCGGCGGCAAGGCCATCAGCATCTCGTCGTCGAGCACGCCGCCATAACGCCGCTCGGCGAAGCACGGGATGGAAAGGGAGGGTTGGCGTGTGGCAAGCGCGCGTCCCCAGCTGTCGGCGCAGGCGCTCTCTCCCACGATGCCCCAATCGAACTTCTTGTAGCCCGCCCATTGCAATCCATTGACGAAGTACATCATGGCGCCCGGCGTCGCGTAGAAGAGCGCGATGTCGGGCGGGTCGAGCCGGCCGGAGGCGAGCGGCGCCACGGCCAGCGCTTCGTATCGCCCGTCCTCGACGCAGTGCATCGCGGCCTGGTGAGCGCTTGCGTCCTCGAGCGTTGAGAACCACACGCCGGTCATGTGCTTTCCCGACCGCCACTTGTCGTCTTTGGCTCGTCCCAACCCCACGACCGCGCGGCATTGGGCGCCTACCAGGTCCTCCGCGGTAACTCCGACGGTCCACCCAAGGCGCGCCGCCTGGGCAACCAACTGGTCCAGCGTGTGGACGGATTTCGGCCTGCGGATCTTGGGGATCGCTTCCATGTCTGCGCGGCGCTCGAACAGCTTCATGCCAAACGGGATCGAGCGAAGCTTGAGGAGGTTTTCCAGCTTTGCGGCGAGACCGTCGATCGCATACGACATGGGCTTGGCCACCTCTTGCAGGGAAGGGATGATGCAGGTTGTCGGCCAGCATATAGAGCCCGCAGATCAATCGCCAATCACGAGAAGCACGGTCGCCCAGTAGATATCCAACCCCATGGACCAAGGCCGAGCGCCGTAATCATTCCTCGCGTGATCGCTTGCTCAGCCAGCGCTGGCTTGGACAGGCTTTCGTGGCGACTACCTTAGCGACGGACCCGAGGCGATTGTAATCGGTTAACGCCTGCCACAGAATGGCACAGACCTTCGTTGTAGGGTCCCCAGCAGGAGGGCAAAATCATGCCCGCACCCAAGATCGCGGACCGCGTCGCTGACGATACTGGGGGCGTCGACTTCGCCTCGCCTGCGCCGGGGCGGCGGGCACGCCTTGTCACCGATATCACCGTAGATCACGGGCCCGCCGATTTGCTCGGCCGCTTCTTTCTCAAGGCCGATACGGCGGCACGCCAGCGCGGGGTGACTCTCGAGTTCGGCACCTTCAGGGAGCTGCTGCAGGTCAACGCCAAGAACCAGGATACCTGGAAGCCCATAACGTCGATGTACGACCCGCGTTATTGTCCCCGGGGCCTGGAGCCGGAGCGTGCCTTTTGCATCCTGGGCCGCGATGCACGCGGAGAGGTCGTTGCGACGTATGCTTCCCGCCTGTTCGAGGTCGACGACACCGACACGCTCTACGCGATCACCACCAGCTCGCGCATGTTCTACGACGAGCCGGATCGGACCAAGCATCCCGACGAACGCTGCGAGGTGACCGCCACGATCGCCAAGTCGATACGCGGCAAGATTGCGCTCAACGGAGGAGCCTGGTTTCATCCGACGTTCCGCAAGCGCCAGCTGGCGATGATTATTCCGCGCATCACGCGTGCATTCGCCTACACGCGCTGGAACATCGATCACTCGATGGGTCTTGCCATGGAGGGTCCCACCAAGGGCGGCGTCATCGATAGCGTGGGCTATCCGCATCGGGAATGGGACTTGCAGCTCCACCACGCGCCCAATGGCAGTCTACGATGCTGTCTGTGCTGGATGGACGCCCAGGAGCTATTGGAGGACTTGCAGCAGTTCCTGATTTCTTTTGATGCGCAAGTCGATGTCGGGGTCGTGCAGCGTCGTGCCCAGCAGCACGGATGAGCCGTCCCTTCGCTTGAAGGGCAAGACCAGGCGGCGATAACGGTAGCTTTGGCGAGGCTGATCGGGCCACATCACCACCGCGTCGACGTCCTCGAGCAAGGGTTCACCGCAACTCAGCGCTTGCTGATAGAGTCGCGCGACCCACTTGCCGTAGGCGTAGTCTGGCTGGTCCTCGACTCGGAGGCCCCTGGCACGCGAGAGCCAATATTCTGCGAGCCGCGTGAGCCCGCTGCCGACGTCATTGATGAGCAGGTTGGGGGAGCCATCCGGCGCTTCTACCAGCACGAATCGATCATCGAGCGCCTTTTGCAGCGACGGGCGAATTACCTCAGCGTCGTATCTGCCCAGGGTTGCCGACCAGGCGTCCAGCGCGGCGCGGAGCGGACTGGAATGCTGCAACTGGTGCAAAGGCCGAGGCATGCTGAGGAAGTCGCCCTCGCGATCAGGCGTGATGAACTTTACGAGTGCTAGCAGCCTGCGCATGGCTTCATCGCGCGACCGCACCAGCTCGTGTGACCATTCCCCGTCGAGGCAGGAGATCAGCACTCGCTCGATGGTCTGGTCGTGCAGCCAATAGAAGAGCGCACTCAGCGCCGTGGGCGCGACTACGGCGGGACGCAGGCGCAGGCGCACGGAGCCATCGCTTTCGCTGGCGGCGACGAAGCCCAGGTTCTTGACCACGTACTTCGATAGCTCGTCGCCGGAGAGCGACGCCTGCAAGGCTTCGGCGAGACTGGTGGATTTTGCGTCCCACGTCTCGCCCTTGTCGTCGAATAGAAGGTTCTGCATCATCGGCGCAGCTGCTTGTTGCTCCGCTCGCCTGGGTCCAACCCGCCCGTCCCGCGCGGCGAAGCTCCCTGCAGCGCGCACCGACACAGTTGGGGCGGTATACCGGCCCGCCCGGGCCGGGCGGGTATGTCCGCCAAATTTATTGCGCGGCCATTAATTTTCTGTGCGTCGGGCAGGATCGCTTCAGATGGAACCGCTTGCTCCCAAATGCAACGTGGGGCTGAAGCGTGAATCCTGCTCTACAACCGACCGCTAACCTTGCGCAGGCCCGGGGCCCGCTTCGAACCACAAAAAATGCCACCCGCGAGTTGCGCGGGTGGCGTAATGCTGACAGTCGATCAGACGCGGGCTGCTGCCCTTACATCATGCCGCCCATGCCGCCGCCGTGGTCGTGGCCGGCGTGCGCGTCCTTCTTCTTCGGCGCCTCGGCGACACCCGCCTCCGTGGTGATGAGCAGGCCGGCGATCGAGGCGGCATCCTGCAGGGCCGTGCGTACGACCTTGGCGGGATCGATGATGCCCTTCTCGAACATGTCGCCGTACTCGTCGTTCTGGGCGTCGTAACCGAAAGCCGCGGCGCGGCCGTCGGTGACCTTGCCGACCACGATTGAGCCCTCGACGCCGGCGTTCTCGGCGATCTGGCGGATCGGAGCCTGCAGTGCCCGCTTGACGATGTTGATGCCGGCGTCCTGGTCCTCGTTGTCGCCCTTCGCCGTAATCGCGTTGGCTGCCTTCAGCAGCGCGACGCCGCCGCCGACCACGATGCCTTCCTCGACCGCGGCGCGGGTGGCATTGAGCGCGTCATCGACGCGGTCCTTGCGCTCCTTCACCTCGACCTCGGTGGCGCCGCCGACCTTGATCACCGCAACGCCGCCCGCCAGCTTGGCCAGACGCTCCTGCAGTTTCTCCTTGTCGTAGTCGGAGGTGGTCTCCTCGATCTGCACCTTGATCTGGGCGACGCGGCCCTCGATCTCCTTCTTCTTGCCGGAGCCGTCGATGATGGTGGTGTTCTCCTTCTCGACGCGCACGCGCTTGGCGCGGCCCAGCATCTCGATCGAGACGTTCTCGAGCTTGATGCCGAGATCCTCGCTGATCACCTGGCCGTTGGTCAGCACGGCGATGTCCTCGAGCATGGCCTTGCGGCGGTCGCCGAACCCAGGCGCCTTCACGGCCGCCACCTTCAGGCCGCCGCGCAGCTTGTTGACGACCAGCGTGGCCAGGGCCTCGCCCTCGACCTCTTCCGCGATGATGAGCAGCGGCTTGCCCGTCTGCACCACCGCCTCGAGCACGGGCAGCAGCGGCTGCAGGCCGGCGAGCTT
>VBAB01000346.1:4238-19076 GCA_005888525.1 Alphaproteobacteria bacterium | reverse complement strand
GTGGCGAAGCACACGCCGCGGCTCTTCGGCGCCACGTGGCAGATATCGCCCGTGGTCTTGAGGCAGTGGTTGTTGGCCGTGCGCCACCACTGGCTCTGATTGTAGAAGATGCAACGCGTGTCGAGGCACAGATTGCCGCCGACGGTGCCCATGTTACGGTGCGTGGGCCCGGCGATCGAGCCCGCCGCCTGCGCCACCACCGGATAGTGCTCCGCGACTTGGCGGTCTAGAGCAAGCTCGGCCAGCGTCACCGACGCTCCGATCTCGAGACCACGCTTGTCGGCTCGGATGGTGCGCAGCTCCGCGACGCCGTTCATGTCGACGAGTACTGGCGGCGCAACAATGCCGCGCCGTAAGTTGACGATGAGGTCCGTGCCACCGCCCAGCAGACGGCTGTCGGGATGAGCCGCGCGCGCCTCGAGCACGCCGGCCAAGGTGGTGGGGCGCAGCAGTTGAAATTCGGCCAGCGCTTCCATCAGGCGCTCCCGTTGCGCTGCTTGCCGCTGCCGCGCTGCCGCTTCTCGATGGCGGCGAACACGCGGTCGGGCGTGACGGGCAGATCGTTGAAGCGTAGCCCCGTGGCATCGGCGATGGCGTTCGTGAGCGCCGGCAGGAAGGCAGCGAGCGAGCCCTCGCCGGCCTCCTTGGCCCCGAACGGACCGTGCGGGTCGTTGCTCTCGACGATGCCGACCTCGATGGGAGGCGAGTCCTGAATGGTCGGCACGCGGTAGTCGAGCATGTTGGCGGTGACAAGCAGCCCGTCGTGGTAGCCGGCCTCCTCGCTCATGGCTTGGCCCATGCCCATCCACACCGAGCCCTGCACCTGGCCCTCGACGGTCAAGCGGTTCAAGGCCTTGCCGCAGTCGTGCGCCACCCACACCTTGTCGACGCTGACCTCGCCGGTCTCCTCGTCCACCGTCACCTCGACAACCTGAGCGGAATAGCTGTAGCCCATGGTGCCGCCGATCGCCGCACCGCGATACTTCTTGCCGCCGTGCGACTCGGGGATGGTGGAGTAGGTACCGGTGACGGTGATGGTGCCGCCGTCCTTGAGCGCCTCGGTGACGACCTCCTCGAAGGTGAGCCCCTTGTCTTGGGCACCGGCGCGATAGAGCTCGCCCAGGCATTCGATGTCGCCGGGCTCGGCGTCGAGCTTGCGCGCGGCAGCGGCGACGAGCAGGCCTTTCAGCTTGTTGGCCGCGTCGATCGCCGCGTTGCCGACGATGAAGGTGACGCGCGAGGAGTAGGACCCGTTGTCCTTCGGCACCACGTCGCTGTCGCCGGAGACGATGCGCACGCGGGAGATGTCGAGGCCCAGCACCTCGGCCACCGTTTGCACCAGCACCGTCGACGAGCCCTGTCCGATGTCGGCCGCCCCCGTCAGCACGACGATGGAGCCGTCGAAGTCCAATTTCAGTTTCACGGTGGCGTGCGGCTCACCGGTCCAGTTCACGGGCTTCGATGCGCCCGAGATGTAGTGCGAGCAGGCGAACCCCAGTCCCTTGCGTTTTCCGTTGCCGGAGCCGAGCTTGCCTTTGCGCACCGCCCAGCCACTCTCCTTCTCGACCCAGTCGATGCACTCGGGCAGCCCATAGCTGTTCACCATCAGGTCGTTGTCGGTGAACGTCGGCGCCTTCAGGAAGTTGGTGCGCCGCACGACAAACGGATCGAGGCCCATCTCGCCCGCCATCTGATCGAGCAGGCTCTCGAAGGCGAAGCGCACGTCGACGGTTCCGTGACCGCGGAAGGCCCCGCACGGCGGGGTGTTGGTGAGCACCCGCTTGCCGATGTACTTGACGTTGTGCAGGTCGTAGATGGCGTAGAGCATCGAGCCCGAATAAAGGATCGTCACCACGCCGTAGCCCGAGTGCGCGCCGCCGCGCTGGATGCACTCGCATTGCACGGCGGTGATCTTGCCGTCCTTGCGCAGCCCGAGCTTCATGCGGATGTCGGTCTCGGGTCGGCCGCGGTGGGTGATGAAGGTGTCCTCGCGGTTCAGCATGATGCGCACGGCCCCGCCGGCCCTGCGCGCCAGCAGCGCGGCGATCAGCTCGACGTTGAGGCATTCCGTGCGGCAGCCGAATCCGCCGCCGACGAACGGCTTCACCACGCGGATCTTCGACATCTCCATGTCGAGGACCTGGGAGAGCATCAGGTGCACGTAATAGGGCACCTGGGTGGAGGCGTGCACCGTGAGGCGGTCGCGCAGGGCATCGTAGTCGGCGACCGCTGCGTGCATCTCCATCTGGTTCTGGCACACCTCGGCGCAATTGTAGGTGGCCTCGCGCACCAGAGCGGCCTCGGCGAAGCCGTCGGCGACGCTACCCAGCTCGAACAGCACATCGCGCTCGAGGTTACCCGGCTTCTTGTCGTGGATCTGGACGGCGTCAGGCGCCAGTGCGGACTGCGCCGTGAAGTAAGCCGGCAGCTCGCGCACCTTCATCTTGATGAGGCGCACGGCCTTCTCCGCGGTCGCCTCGTCGAGGGCCGCCACCGCCGCCACCGGCTCGCCCTTGTAGCGCACCTTGTCGCGGGCAAGCGGATGCTCGCTGCGCGCGATCGGCAGCACGCCGAAAGTTCTGGCGCAATCCGCGCCGGTGACAATCGCCAGCACGCCCGGCAGCTTCGCCGCCTCCGAGATGTCGACATCGATGATCTGCGCGTGCGCGTAGGGGCTGCGGTAGATGCGCCCGGCCAGCATCTCGGGCTGGATGAGATCGGCCGTGTACTTGGCGCGACCCGACACCTTCTCGGGCCCGTCCACCATGGGCACGTAGCCGCCGATGTTGTGGATGCGCGCGATCTCGTTCATGGGCAGGCCCTCTGCGAAACCGCCGGCAACCGCATGCACCCAAGCACGCCGTGATTCCCCTCTCCCCTCTGGGGAGAGGACGTGAGGCCATGACTTACGGCTGCGTGCGCCTCGCTGTCCGCGAATGATCCCTCCATGGCGCAGCCGTAAGTCATTCGGCCGAACTGGTGAGGGGGAACTCTGTCTCTTCGCGGAATGAAGGCCCCCTCATCCGGCCCTCCGGGCCACCTTCTCCCCAAGGGGAGAAGGGACCTCGCGGACGTCGGCGGAGATTCCTCGAGAGGCTGCAGAATGCACCGGACGGTTCGCGGAGCAGTCGTCATGGGCTCACCGCCTCTCCGGTGGCAAGCAGGCGGGAGGCATGCTGCACGGCCTCGATGATCTTCACGTAGCCCGTGCAGCGGCAGATGTTGCTGCCCAAGGCGGCGCGGATCTCGGCCTCGGTGGGCTTCGGATTGCGCCGCAGCAGGCCGGCGGAGGCCGTGATGAACCCCGGCGTACAGTAGCCGCATTGCGAGCCGAGCTTCTCGTGGAAGCCGCGCTGCACGGCCGACAGGGTGCCGCCCTTGCCCAGCGACTCCACCGTGTCCACGCGCTTGCCGGCCACGGTTGCCGCAAGCGTCAGGCAGGACAGGGTCGGGGTGTCGTCGACCAGCACCGTGCAGGCGCCGCATTCGCCGCCGTCGCAGCCGGTCTTGGTGCCGGTGAGCCCCACCGTTTCGCGCAGGTAGTCGAGCAAGAGCCTGTTGTCCGGAACGGCATCGACGCGCTTGCGCCCGTTGAGGACCAGCTCGAGAATGCGTGCCATCGTCGCCCCTTCTCCAACCGTCATCCCCGCGTCGTCTCGAAGACGCGCCTCCGGCACGATGGCGGGGACCATGCAACCATCCAAACCCGGTCGGTCAGCTGTGGTGGATTCCCACCTCCGTGGAAATGACGTCCGTTTCAGCGAACCTCGATAGGGTACTGTAAATTAGATGGGGTTACCAATCAATTTGCGCGAGAAAAGCCCAATTCTCGGGGAGTTGGAGCGCCAGGACCCGCTGGTTAAGATAGAGGGCAAGGCGAACAGCCATGGGAGCGGCAGATGCGGAGCGTGACGCTCACGACGGGCGAGAATGTGCCGGTGCTGGGCCTCGGTACCTGGCGCATGGGCGAGCGCAAGTCGGAACGGGGGGCCGAGCTGAAGGCCATCAAGCTGGGGCTCGAGCTCGGCATCAGGCTAGTCGACACGGCCGAGATGTATGGCGAGGGCATCGCCGAGGAGATCGTCGGCGAGGCCATGGGGAACTTGCGCGACGAGATCTATCTCGTCAGCAAGGTCTACCCCCACAACGCCTCCCGCAAGGGCACCGTCGCCGCCTGCGAGCGCAGCCTGAAGCGGCTCAAGACTGACCGGCTCGATCTCTATCTTGCACTGGCGCGGCTCGCATCCGTTGGCCGAGACGGTCGAGGCCTTCGAGGCCCTGAAGAAGGCCGGCAAGATCAGGAATTGGGGCGTCAGCAACCTCGACGCGGGCGACCTCGACGAGCTGGCCAGCGTGCCCAACGGCAGCAACTGCGTCTCAGACCAGGTGCTCTACCATCTGGGCTCGCGCGGCATCGAATGGCAGTTGCTGCCGAAATGCCAGAAATCCAAGATCATGGTGATGGCCTATTCGCCGCTGGGACAGGGCCCGATTCTGCGCAAGCCCGCGCTCGGCAGACTCGCGAGCAAGCACAACTGCGATGCTGCGGCCGTCGCGCTGGCCTGGGTATTGCGCCACCCGGGCGTCGTGACGATCCCGAAGGCAACGCAGCCCGACCACGTGCGCGCCAACGTCAAGGCGGTCGACGTCAAGCTCGACGCCGAAGACTTGGCCGCCCTCGACGCCACCTTCCCTCCCCCAAAGCGCGGAAGCCCGCTGGGGATGACGTAGGCGAGCCTCACACCACCGGCACGCCGGTGGCCTTGGCCTCCTCCTCGGGCTCCACGTGGATCAGCACCTGGGCACCGTGCACGTCCTTCGTGAGCGCCTCCTCGATGCGGTTGCAGATCAGGTGCGAGGCCGCCACCGTCATGCTGCCCGGCACCACCAGATGGAACTCGATGAAGGTCACGCGGCCGGCCGTGCGCGTCTTCACGTCGTGCGCCTCGATGGCGCCTTGCGCGTTGTCGGAGATCACTTGCCGGATGTGCTGGGCGACCTCGCTCGTGACGGCCTCGTCCATCAACCCGCTCACCGATTCGCGCACCAGGCGCCAGCCCGCCCACAGGATGTTGGCGGCGACCAGGGCGGCCAGCGCCGGATCAAGCAGCTGCCAGCCCGTCAGCATCGCCAGCAGCAGGCCGATGATCACGCCGACGGAGGTCGCGACATCGGTCAGCAGATGCCAGCCGTCGCCCACCAGCGCCGGCGAACGCTGGCGCCGTCCCCAGGTCAGCAAGAAGTACGACCAGCCGGCGTTGACGGCCGTGGCGAGGCCGTTGATGGCGAGCCCCCGCAGCGGTTCGCTCAGCGCGCGCGGGTGGAGGAATGCGTCGTAGGCTTCGCGGAAGATCAGCAGCGCAGCGACGACGATCAGCACGCCTTCGAGCACCGCGGAGAAGTACTCGGCCTTGTGATGGCCGAACTGGTGGCGGCGGTCTGCCGGCTGGGCCGAGACGTGGATGGCATAGAGCGCCACCAGCGCCGTGATCAGGTTGACGATGCTCTCGAGCGCATCCGAATAGAGCGCGACGCTGCCCGTCACCCAGTAGGCGAGGTACTTCAGGGCCAGAACCACCACCGCCACGGCGATCGACGCGATGGCCGCGAGCTTCAGCTTGTCGGCAGTGGTGGTTGAGACCCCGAGCCACATTCGCCTGTTCGCCCAGCGAAACGCGCCTGCACATGGCATGGACCGCCCACGTACGCCAGCCCTTTCACCCGCGCAACCGCCGCCGCCCTATGTAGGTTCGCGGAAAGCCACAAGTTTTTTGCCCGCGCGGGCTACCGGGATACGCGCGAATCAGATGCAAGGGCGGCAGCCTCGGCACCAGCCCCGTCCGGTCCGCGTCCGGCCGTGCCGACCGCGAACGAGGCGAGCATGGCCAATTTCCCAACTCATATTGCCATTGGCACCGTGGTGAGCGGCGCCCTGGCAACCGTCACAGTGGCTGCCGACCTGGTGGCGCCCGAGAACATCGTCGCCGTGACGCTGGCGGGCGTGCTGGGCTCGGTGCTGCCGGACATCGACCTCAAGGAGTCGCGTCCCGCGCGGGCGATGTTCGCCGGGCTCGCCGTGTTCTTCTCGTTCGTCGTGCTGTTCAGCTTGGAACGCACATATTCCATTGCCGAGATGCTGATCTTGTGGCTCGGCACGCTGCTGTTCGTGCGCTATGTCGGCAAGGAGATATTCTTCCGCTTCAGCTATCACCGCGGCATCTGGCACTCGTTCCTTGCGATGGCCTTCTGCGCCTTCCTCACCGCTTGGATCTACAGCCGATTGTTGCAGCGGGATCCGGCCGTGGCCTGGCTCGCGGCAGGTTTTCTATCCGTCGGCTTCCTCACGCATCTGATCCTCGACGAGCTCTATTCCGTCGACGTGATGGATACGCGCATCAAGGCCTCGTTCGGCACAGCGCTCAAGCTGGTCGACACCAAGCACTGGGGCCATTCCGCGGCCATGGCGGCCGCTACCGTTCTGGCGTTCATGGTGACGCCGCCGACCAAGGTGTTCGTCGAGAACATCACCTCGCGTGCGCTGTGGTCGGAGCTGCATCACCGCCTGCTGCCGCCGCAGAACAAGTGGTTCCAAGGCATGGCGTGGGTGCTCGAGAACCCGCCGGCGGTCAAGGCGAACACCGTCCCCATGGTAGGCAGTCCGATCTCCACCGGCTCGATCCTGCCGGGACCTGTCGAAGCGCCGAAGGACAAGTAGCCTCTATCGCAGCCGCACCAGCACCAGGCCGGCTAAGACCAGGCAGGCGGCGAAGAAGCGGGCGGGGAGCACGGGCTCGCGCAGCAGCACCGTGCTCAGCAGCGCCGCGAACAGAACGCTGGTTTCGCGCAGTGCGGCAACGAGTGCGATGGGCGCCACCGTCATGGCCCAGATGGCGATGCCATAGGCGGCCGTGGATAGCGCGGCGCCGGCGATCGCCAGCGGCCAGTTGGCGGCGAAGTCGCCGACGAGACGGCGGCCGATGCGCGCAAAGCCGTAAATCGCCATGGCCGCGCCGCTGAGGACGAACAGCCAGACGGTGTACTGCAACGGCGAGCCCGACACGCGCGCACCGACGCCGTCCACCAGCGTGTACGTGGTGATGGTGAGCGAGGTGAGAAGCGCAAAGCCGACCGAGCGAGCATCGAACCGCTCGAGGGCCCGCCCGCCTCGGAACGCCAGCAGCAATATGCCGGCTGCCAGGACGATGACGCCGGCCCAGCCGTAGCTGCCGAGCCCTTCGCCGAGCCACACCGTGGCGAGGACCGCCGTCATCAGCGGGGCGGTGCCGCGTGCGATCGGGTAGACCTGCCCGAGATCGCCGAACCGGTAGGCCTGCGCCAGCGCGAGATAGTAGACGATGTGGATCGCCACCGACGCCAGGACGTAGGGCCAGGCTGCCGAGCTCGGCGGCCCGACAACGATGGCGAACGGCACTGCGACGATGCCGGATGCGGCGGCCACCAGGGAGGTCGCAACGATCGGCTCGAGGTTGAGCTTCAACAGCGCGTTCCAACCGGCGTGGAAGGCGGCCGCCGCCAGCACGGCCAGGAAGACAAAAAGGTCCATGGCGTGCGGCCGTCGCTGACTGTTCGGAAACGCGTTTGCTAGAAGGGCGCGGTGGTCAGCGGCCAGCTATCCACACCAACGGCCGCCGCGCAATACCTTCGCGGCCCGCGAGCCCGATTCGCTCGCAGACCACCGCGCGAGGATCGCGATTGCGTCGAAATCGTGAAGAGTTGCGAGCAATGGTGCAGTCCGGCCACGCCCCGCCGACACCGGTGTTGCTGGACTAAGCGCTTGGATGCGCACGGAGTTTCGCGACGCGAGCCCGCTTTGTCCCTAGCTGCTGCAGTGCGACTTGACGCTATCACCTCCGTGCTGAAGCAACCGACAGGAGCATTGCCATGCCAATCAATTGGGCCGACATTCCGTGGCCGGCACTCGGCCTCTTAGCTGCGCTCACCTTCGTGGCGTCGCTGATCGGCCATTCGTTGTCACGCAATGCCTTCGTCGGCGCGATCATCGCTGTGATCATCTTCGTCGCCGTCTACGTCTTCTGGGACTTCTACCCGCACGGGCTCGTGCAAGGCGTCCGTTTTCCGACCAGGATCTGACACGCCTTTCTCATGTGCGGCTCCAACACCGATTGGAGCCGCGCGTTGCGTGGCAGAGCTCCTAGCGCCAGAGTTTTTCGCGCCATCCAATCGCGCCGCATCGTCGGCACGATTGGCTGGTAGCGTGGCGGCACGTCGGACATGCGCCTAACCGTGGCGTTGGAGGTTCGCGATGTCGATCTGGTCTAAGCCCTTGCAGGTGGCCATTGTCGCAGGCGCCGCCATTCTCGCATACAGCTCGGCCGGCATGGCCCAGGAGAACGCCTGCGCCGCGCAGGACCAGCGACAGGCGTGCTCCTTCCAGTGCTGCGGCCGCAGGTCGTGCCCGCCCTCATGCGAGGTCGACTGCGTGAAACGCTGCGTCGATGCCTGCAGCTCGCCGACGCGGTCGCTGGAATACGGCGCTCGCAAGCGCGAGCTGCAGCTGCGCTGCGGCAACAAGAGCCCACAATAGCCGGGTCGGGACTCCGCCATGGCGTCCTGCGTGCGAAGACACGCGCAACGAACACTCGATAGCTGTTGTCGTCCGGGGGAGACCCATGACCGATCTGTCGCATTCGCCTGAGACACCCGAGACGCACGCCGAACGCCTGATCGACGGGCTGTTGCGCGGCATCTTCGTCATTCGTCTGCCCTTGGCAATGGGCGTGCTCTCGGTCCTGGTGCTGACCCTCTCCGACCAGGTGCTCGAGGTGCATCGTGTCCTCACGCAAGAACGCGCGCAGGTGGCTTTGCATCCGCACTGGCTCCTCGCGCTGGCATCCCTCATCGCGCTGTCGCTGGTGCTCTGGCAGATGGCGCGCCAGCACGCCGAGTTCGCTGCCGAGGACACTCCCGGCGAGTACGTGGTCCCCCATCCCCTGTGCAACTGGGTTCTGAGGTGGGGTCCGCGCCTGGTGGCCATGCTGCCGCTTCTGGGCGCCGCGCTCGGCATCTGGCTGAGCCGCCTGCCGAACCTCGACGGCGCCGAGATGCCGGACTCGCTCGCCGGTCCCTTGAAGATCATCGCCCAGCTCAGGAAGGACTTCATCATCGGCAGCGTCATCTGCGTTGCCCTGGCGGCCATCGTCTTCGTCGTCATCGCGCTATTCGAGCGCAACCTGACCCCTCACGGGAGCAGCCGGGCGCGCAAGCTCGCCATCTTCAGCAACTGGATGCTCTTCCCCCTGGTCATCCTGGCCTCGATCATCCTGCTCATCCGCGATCCCGTGCACCTGCCGCAGACGCTGGGGTCGATTCCGCTGTTCGCGCTGTGGATGGTCAACCTCGCCGTGCTGACGGGACTGTTCGCGAGGTACTACCGCATTTTTGGCGTGCCGATCCTTGGCACACTGATCATCCTGCTGGTGTGCTTCGAGGTGTTCGGCCTCACCGACAACCATCAGTTCCGCCACAAGCAGGCCGACATCCAGCGCCCGACCGTGGAAACCGCGTTCAAGTCCTGGCTCGCCGCGCGCAAAGATGCTGCGGCCTACCGCACTGCCGGCAAGCCCTACCCGGTCTATGTGGTGGCCGCCGAGGGTGGCGGGCTATATGCAGCCTACCAGACGGCCAAGTTCCTGGCGCACATGCAGGACCTCTGCCCGAACTTCGCTCAGCACGTGTTTGCGGTGAGCTCGGTCTCCGGCGGCAGCCTCGGGGCGGCGGTGTTTGCCGGCCTGACACGCTCGCTCGCGACCAACGACGATGCCAAACCTTGCTTGGACAAGCTGGCCGATCGCGGCAACTTCGAGACGCGCGCCGACGCCATTCTATCGCGCGATCTCCTCGCCCCGGTGGTGTGGGGAGGCTTGTTCCCCGACTTCCTGCAGCGGTTCATACCCTGGCCCCTTCCGGCCTTCGACCGTGCACGGGCCCTGGAGTATGCGTTCGAGGAGTCCTGGCGCTACGGCGCGGACAGCAAGCGGAGCAATCCGCTCAGCGGACTCCTGTTCGATCTGTGCGGAGCAGAAGCATCGTCGTGCCTGACAGGGCCGACTCCCGCGCTCGCCTTCAACGTGAGCAACATCGAGACGGGCATGCAGATGGTGCTGAGCCCGCTCGACTTCACCTCCATCGGTCCGCCGTGGACCAGCTCTGCCAAGGTGTTCGATTTCTTCTCCACCGGCGTCGATCCGGTGGACATGCCGCTGAGCACCGCGGTCGGCTTGAGCGCGCGCTTTCCCTGGATCTCGCCGGCCGGCTGGTATGCCTTCACCGATCCCAACGAGAAGAATCTCGGCGAGAAGGCGCGCAAGCGCCGCATGAGCTTCGTCGACGGCGGCTACGTCGACAATTCCGGCGTGGCGACGGCATCCAAGCTCGCTCAATCCCTGAGCGAGCTCATTGCCAAGGAGCCCGGCGCGCCGAGCGTGGAGATCAAGCTCGTCATGATCTCGGCTGCGTGGATTCCCTTCGAGCGCTTCTGGATGGATACACCCGACAACAAAGCGCAGAGCGACTTGTTCACCCCGTTCGTCGCCGCGCTGGCGACATGGCAGGGCCGCGGGTACACGACGCAGTACGACCTGGCCGCCGATCCGAAGCCCGGCTTCAAGATCCTCGAGGCCGGCGTCTACTACAATTTCATGCCGCTGCCGCTCGGCTGGCAGCTCTCGAGCCTGTCGCGCAGCTACATCGACCTGTTCAAGGGTTACCCCGAGAAGTGCGATCAGACCCAGCTCGACCGCTCGCTCGAGAGCCACGCGGCGCTGGCCAACTCGTACATCAACAGGGCCAACTGCGTGGCCGCCGAGATCGTGAGGGACCTCACGCCGACGGCCGCGCGGCTCATGATGCCCGCGATTACGCCTGCCAGATGAGAGAAGGCGACGCAGTCACGAATTCGCAGCATGGCCGCCACGTCCACGACATGAAGTCGGTAGAAACGAATGTGGCGCCGCTACTCAGCCAGCTGACGACAGACTATGGCCCCACCGGTCTGCTCGGCAGGTTCTTTCAATGCGCCGACACGGCGGCCCGCGCGCGCGGCGTCACGCTGTCTTTTGCCAGCCTGGCGGAGCTGATTACGGTAAACGAGCAGAACCGCGACAGCTGGCCGCCCTTGTTCCCGACCTACGACATTCGTCACAACAAGATAGCTCCGGAGGAGGCCTTCTGCATTCTGGGGCGCGATCGAAACGGTAAGGTAGTGGCGGCTCACGCAGGCCGGCTTTTCAACCTTACATGCAGGAGCTTCCACGATCTGGCGCAGAGCCTGCACCTGATGTACGAGCACCCCGACGCATCCAAGCGACCGGGTGAGACATGTGAGGTGACGGCAAGGGTTGCCCGGTCGATCAAGGGCCGCGTCGTATTCTCGGGGGCGGCCTGGTACCATCCCGACTATCGCGGCAAGCAGCTGTCGACCATCGTGCCGATCCTGTCGCGCGCCTATGCTTTAACGCACTGGAACGTCGACTATCTCGTCGCCATGATGTCCGAAGGCGTTGTGAGCGGTGGCATGACGCTGCGCACGGGTTACACGAATATCGATTGGGATATTCGCGTCACGAATTCGCCAATGGGCGACGTGCGGTTCGCCTTCATGTGGATGCAGCCGCCGCAGCTACTGGAGGACGTCGCCAAGTTCGTGGCGCGGTTCGACAGCGAGAGGCGTGACCGGCTGGTTCAGCGTCGCGCGTAGAATGAGAGCGGGGCGCCGCTGCCGACAATCGGCAGAATCACCGCTGATACGTCAATTTGCAACCTGCCGGGAATCAGCAAATTCGTTGGACGTTATGAGGGTGTTCCCCTAGTCGAACTTCATTGGATTTGTGGTACGTGTCGTCGAGCCTGAGACCGATCCATCCAGGGCTATTCTCTAGGTTGTCATCGAAGGCCTCAGACGCGGGGAGGCTCGGCGTTGGCATGCCGGCTGGCGCATTCGGTCGCACGCGAGAATTTCGCTCCTCCGCCGACGTTCTCAATCGCGACCAAGCGCCTGGCGCGCTTTACACACTGATCAATAAGCTGAGCGAGATTTCGATCCTGCCGCGCACGTTGGACGGCCTGAGAACAGCCAAGCAACCCTGCAAGCGGGCCCTAATGGTCGAGCCGAACATGTCGCTCCATGGAGACTAACGATGCCTCAGTGGGAATACAGCAAGATCGATCTCAACAACGCGCCTGCGAGGAGCAGCGAAATCGCTTTGCTCGATGACGCCGGCAGGAACGGCTGGGAGCTGGTCCGCATCACTGCCAACAACTTGGCCTATTTGAAGCGCGCGCTGGACGATGTCGCTCCTGCAGCACCGCCGCGTGCCAAGCAGCCGGTGCGCCGCAAGACGGCAGCGTCGCGGGCATCGGAAGAGTAACGGGCTTGCTTGACAGGGTTCAAGCTTGCAGCAGCTTGGCCAGTTCGGTCCGGAGCGTGGGCGCCAAGTCGTCGCGCGCCAGGGCATAGGCGATGTTGGCCATCAGGAAGCCGATCTTCGCGCCGCAATCGTAGATCGTGCCGTCGAAGCGCACTGCGAAGAACGGTTGACTGCGGGCCAGCGCGATCATCGCATCGGTGACCTGGATCTCGCCGCCCGCACCACGCTCGCCGCGCTCGAGGATCGCGAAGATCTCCGGCTGCAGGATATAGCGCCCTGTGATGTGCAGGTTGGATGGCGCCTCGGCTGGTTTCGGCTTCTCGATCATGCCGCTAATGCGCGAGACCTTCGCAGTCCTGTCCTCGACGCCGACGATGCCGTAGAGGTGCGTCTGATCCTCGGGCACCGGCGAGACGGCGATGTGGTTGCCGCCGTGCGCCTGGTAGGCCTCGATCATGTCGGCCAGACAGGGCTTGGGCGCGAAGTGCAGCATGTCTGGAAGCAGCAGCGCGAACGGCTCCTCGCCGACGATCTCGCGCGCGCACCACACCGCGTGGCCGAGGCCGTGCGGGGCCTGCTGGCGCGTGAAGCTGGCTTGCCCGGGCCGCGGCAACTCGGCCATGAGCTGCTCGAGCTCCTTCGTCTTGCCCCGCTCCGCTAGCGTGCGCTCCAGCTCGAACTGGCTGTCGAAATGGTCCTCGATGACCCCCTTGTTGCGGCCGGTGACGAAGATGAAATGCTCGATCCCAGCGGCCTTGGCCTCGTCGACCACATGCTGGATCACGGGCCGATCGACGACCGTCAACATCTCCTTGGGCACCGCCTTGGTGGCGGGCAGGAACCGCGTGCCGAGCCCTGCTACGGGGAAAACCGCCTTGCGAACGCGCTTCCTGGTTGTGGACATTGTCGCCTCGCTGTTGGGCGGGTGAACCTGCCATTAACGTCGGCTATGCATCTGCTGTGCTAGAGAACGCAAGGGGCCCGGCCCTTGCGACTGCGACACTTGTGCAAAAAGGATAACGCGATGAGCGTTCTCGTCACCGGCGGAGCCGGATACATCGGCAGCCACATGGCATTGGAGCTGCTGGGCGCCGATGAGGCGGTGGTTGTCCTCGACAACCTCTCCACGGGTCTCGCCTGGGCAGTCCCGAAGAGCGCCACCCTCGTTGTCGGCGACGTGGGCGACCCACCCCTGGTTCAGCGCGTTGTCGAGAGCCACGGCGTCACCTCCATCATCCATTTTGCCGGCTCCATCGTGGTGCCCGATTCGGTTGCAGATCCTCTAGGCTACTACCTGAACAACACGGTCAAGTCGCGGGCCCTGATCGAGGTGGCGGTCAAGAGCGGCATACGCCACTTCATCTTCTCATCCACCGCCGCTGTCTACGGCATGACCGGCGACACGCCCGTCACCGAGGACGCGCCGCTAGCGCCCATGTCCCCCTACGGATCGTCCAAGCGCATGACCGAGATCATGCTGGCCGATACGGCGCGCGCGCACGACCTGCGCTATGTCGCGCTGCGCTACTTCAATGTCGCCGGTGCCGACCCGAACGGCCGCTCCGGCCAGTCGACCCCCCGCGCTACCCATCTCGTCAAAGTCGCCTGCGAGACGGCGCTCGGCAAGCGCAGCCGCATGCAGGTGTTCGGCACCGACTACCCCACCCCCGACGGCACCTGTTTGCGCGACTACATCCATGTCACCGACCTGGCGCGGGCGCACATGGCGGCCCTGCGCTATCTGCGCGCGGGCGGCGAGAGCGATATCTTCAACTGCGGCTATGGCCGCGGGTTCTCGGTGCTGGAGGTGATCGACGCGGTCAAGCGCGCCGCGGGACGCGACTTCGAGGTGCGCATGAGCGAACGGCGGCCGGGCGATCCCGCCAGGGTCGTGGCCGCATCCCAGCGGATTCGCAAGGTCCTGGGGTGGGTGCCCGAGCACGACACGCTCGACGCCATCGTGCGCGACGCGCTGAGCTGGGAGGAGCGTCTGCTGCAAAACAATCAATCGGCGAGCGTTGCATAGCGCGGGGTGCCTGCAAATCGGCCCAGAACGGCCTCGATTTGGAGTAGGATCGCGCACCGGGAAATCCCAGAAACGCGGGTCGGGGTTTTGACCACCCCCGAGGGGAGGCTTCGTGCCGAACATCGATTGGCGATTGCCGAGGGCCAATGCGTCCTCCTGCGTGCTTGCCCTGCTGGCACCGATCTTCCTGTTCCTCATGGCAGGTCTGGCCAATGCCCAAGCAACGGATAGCTTCCCGAAATTCCTCGAAGGGCTGTGGCCCGAGGCGCAGGCGACGGGGGTATCGCGCGCCATGTTCGATGCGGCCTTCCGGGGCGTCCAGCCGGACCTGGCGCTGCCCGACCTCGTGCTGCCCGGCAAGAGTGACGTGAAGGGGCAGGCTGAGTTCACCAAGACCCCCGCTCA
>VBAB01000346.1:0-4233 GCA_005888525.1 Alphaproteobacteria bacterium | reverse complement strand
GTCCCTGCAAACGCAGCACGCCACCTGGCTCGCCAAGATCGAGCGCGAGCTCGGCGTGCAGCGCCAGTTCGTGCTCGCCATCTGGGGCCGCGAGACGGCGTTCGGTTCGCACAAATCGAACTACTACGTCGTCAAGGCGCTTGCCACGCAGGCCTATCTCGGCCGCCGCAAGGACCTGTTCCGCACCGAGCTCCTGTACGCGCTGAAGATGCTCCAGGACGGCGTGCGCACGCGCGAGACCATGACCGGATCATGGGCCGGTGCCATGGGCCTCACGCAGTTCATGCCCTCGGAATACTACACCGTGGCCTACGACCTCGACGGCGACGGCCGCAAGGACATCTGGGGCTCGGTGGCGGACGCCTTGGGATCGGCGGCCAACCAGCTGCGCGCCAAGGGCTGGGTGCCGAACCAGAGCTGGGGCTACGAGGTGCGCCTGCCCAAGGACGTCTCCTGCCTGCTGGAGGGACCCGACAACGGCCGGCCGCTCAGAGAGTGGGTGAAGCTCGGCGTCGTGCGCGCGAGCGGCGATTTCCCTCACCTTGCGCTGGATCAGCAGGCCTTCGTTCTCACTCCGGCCGGCGCCTATGGACCCGCATTCCTGGCGCTCGAGAACTTCCTCGTCATCAAGCGCTACAACATGTCCGATCTCTACGCGCTGTTCGTCGGCAGTCTCGGCGACCGCATGGCCGGCGGTACCGCCTTCGTGACGCCCTGGGCCGACGTCCAGCAGCTCTCCGCCAAGGGCATCGAGGGCATCCAGGAGGGACTGAAGGGGCTGGGCTACAAGGTCTCCATCATCGACGGCAAGGCCGGCATGAACACGCGTTCCCTGATCGGCGCCTACCAGAAGGCCAACAGCCTGAAAGTCGACTGCTGGCCGACCGAGGCGCTGCTGACCCACGTGCGCGCCAAGGCGCCGGCAAAGGCGCCGCCGGTCAAGGGCGCGGATGCCGGCCGGGACGGCGCCGCACCAACACCAAGCCCGCCGGCCACCCGCGACGTCCGGTAAATCAGACTTGCCGAGACCGGGGGCCGCACCCCCTTTGCCATGATCTCAACGCCTTGCCCTGGCAGGGAAAGTGCCGCATGGTATGGCGCTCCGATTCAAGGGGCGCGTCGGCGTACCGCGACGGCATCAGGTCGAAGCGAGCGGGCCGCGGGGCCTTTCGCTTACAGGGCAGCTGGTTTCAGCGGGCGACAGGAAAATGCGCGCTTTCGGCGCTGCGCTCACGGTGATTTGGCTGCTGCTGGCCCTGCCGCCGGCCACGCCCGCGGCTGCACAGGAGCCGACGGGCACGAGTTACATCACCCCCTTCCCGGAAGGTGATGTCTACAAGCTGCAGGCCTACGGCGACCCGTTCGCCGAGGGGCTGCTCTCGGGCCTGGCGGAGTCATTCGCCGGCGATTCGCGCCTGCAGGTATCGACCAAGCATCGCGCCCTGGCCGGCCTCGCCCGCCCCGAGTTCGACGATGAGATGAAGGCCGAGGAGGCCAGCCGCGACACTCTCCACATCGGCGTGGTGATGATCGGCTTCTGGGACCGCATCCACATGCGCATCTCCGCGCGGGACCGCGTCGTCCTGGGCTCGAGCGAGTGGCGCGAGGAGTACGGCAAGCGCGTCGATCGCCTGATAAAGACGCTGAAACGCAGGGGCATCGCGCTCTACTGGGTAGGCCTGCCGATCATGCGCCGCACCGAGGTGAACGAGCCCGCCCAGGTGATGAACGACATCGCCCGCGAGAGGGCGTATCTCAACGGCATCAAGTTCATCGACATCCAGGCGCATTTTGCCGACGAGGGCGGCAACTACACGCCCTACGGACCGGACATCACAGGCAAGCAAAGGCTGCTGCGCGAGGCGGACGGCGCGCTCTTCACGCCCGCCGGAAATCGCAAGCTCGCCCTCTTCGTCGAGCAGGAGATCAAGCGCGACCTCAACCAGGCCAAGAACGAGCGCGCGATCCCGCTGGCCGGCAACGAGGCCGAGCAGAAGCGCGTCAATGCGCTGAGGCCTCGCACCCAGACCGATGGCAGCGCGGCTTGGAAGGGCACGGTGTCGGCGTCGAACGACGGCAAGGGCGCACAGTCGAAGGCTGCCACGGCTCGGGAGGCGCCCGTGACGGACACCTCCAACGACCAGAAAGCCGACAATGGGCGCATCACGCTCAAAAGCATCGGCGCCGGCGGGCGAGAAGAGTCCGTGACGGTCGACATTCCCCGGCCCGCCATCCCGTCGGCGGTGATCGCCCTGATGACGCGCAAGGAATCGAGCGACCGGCCCTCGCAAATGGGCGACGTGGTCGCCGACGACGTGGGTGACGGCCTCGTCGTGCTGAGCTCGATCACGCCGGCCGCGACCACGGGCTCGGGCCCCGCCCGCCGGCTCGCCCCCAGCCTCAGCCCCTACTATCAGGTCCTCATCAAGGGAGAGCGCCTATCCCCCAAGCCGGGCCGCGCCGACGATTTCTCCTGGCCCAAGGCCGAGCCCGAGATGGTGGTGGAGCCTCCCGCGCCGGCTAAGCGCTTGCCGCGGCCCCCGAGGGTCGGCTCGCCACGCAGCTGATATGCGGTCAGGCGATCGGCTCGAATCCCGCCTTCTCCCGGACCTCGCGCGCGGCAGCGCCGCCGAGCATGGTTGCAAGTAGCTTGGACTGGCCTGGAAGCGCGGCACGGGTGCACACGCCGGCCGTGTACACGGTCGCGAGCTCGAACTCCTTCGGCAGCGGGCCCACCAGCACCGCGCCCGGCGTGTTGAGGATCTCCGTGACCTGCGTGCAGCCTATCGCGCGCGCATCCGGTGCGCGGGCCAGCGCCCGCATGGCGGCGGCTCCGTTGGGGAACGGCTCGAGCCGCGCGGCCACCTCGCCGACGATGCCGAGCGCGTCGAGCACCTTGGCGAAGTGGATCCCAGCGGTCGCCAGCTTCGGGTCGGGGAAGTAGATGGCGTCCGCCGCGAGCAGCGCGGAGCGCAGCGCTGCCGCACTGCCGATGGGCGGCTTCGGATTGCCGCTCCGCACCGCCACTCCCGTGCGCACGACGCCGAGGTCGACGGGTGAATCCGGCAGCACGTGGCCCAGGCGCGCCAGCTCGGCGATCAGGGCCTGGGTGAGGATCAGCAGGTCGGCTGGCGCTCCGGCGATCAGCTTGTCGCGCATGCCCCCGACGGCACCAAAGGTTCCAGTGACGTCGCAGCCGGTCTCCGCCTTGAACTTCGCCGCGAGCGACGCCACCAGCCCTTGGGCCGCACCGCCGCTCAGAAGCGTGAGCTGCATCGGCTCGCCTCAACCCGCCGCGGCGATGATGCGCTCGCGCGTGATGGGCAGATCGCGCACGCGCACGCCGAGGGCGTGGAACACGGCGTTGCCGATCGCCGCGGCCGTGGGTGAGTGCGCGGCTTCTCCGGCGCCGAGCGATCTCTCCTCGGGCCGGTTGAGGATCTCGACCTCGACGGCGGGCACCTCGGAGAAGCGCAGGATGGGATAGGTCTCCCACGTGTCGCTGGTGATGCGGGTGCGGTCGAAGCGCACCGCCTCCTTCAGCGTCCAGCTGGTAGCCTGGATGGCGCCGCCTTCCATTTGGTTGGCGACGCCGTCCGGGTTGATGACCTCGCCGACGTCGACCGCCACAACCAGCCGACGCACGCGGATATCGGCCTCGCCCTCGACCTCCGCCACCACGGCGCAATAGGCGCCGAAGTTCTTGTAGCGCCCGAAGCCGATGCCGTGACCGGCGCCGTCCCGCTTGCGCCACGTGCTCCAGCCGGCGCGCTTGGCGGCGGCCTCCAACACCGTGCGGGCGCGCGGGTCTTTGAGATGGCGCAGGCGGAAGGCGAGTGGGTCCTCGCCGCGCTCCGCCGCCAGCTCGTCCATGAAGGATTCGATGGCGAAGACATTGGCGAAGGCGCCCAGCGTACGCAGCGCCGAGGTACGGATCGGCATGGTGAGCAGCCGGTGGCAGGTGATGCGCATGGAGGCGAAGTCGTAGAGCGGAACCGCATTACGCTCCGCTCCGCCGCCATTCGCCATCGGCGGATTGACGGCGATGAAGCGCTCGAACGGCTTGGCGATCTGGGTTGCGGCAAACACGGTCGGGATTGCCGACCGCCCTGAGCGCGAGACGTGACCATTGCTCCACACGTCGCCGCGCCAGCCCACGATCTCGCCCTGGGCGTCGAGATCGGCTTCGATCTCGACGGCCATCGCAGCACCGACCGGTGACCAGGCGAGCTC
>VBAB01000345.1 GCA_005888525.1 Alphaproteobacteria bacterium | reverse complement strand
TGCCGCCTATGCCGCCCTGCGCTTCGAGGGTGACGCGCTGCCGCCCATCATGGCGCTGGAGGTTGCGCGGCGCGGCGGCATCGACAACGCGCGCTCGATCTATTGCGGCACGTTCTCCAAGGTGCTTTCGCCGGGCCTGCGCGTGGGCTGGATCGTGGCGCCGCAGGCCATGATCCGCCGCCTCGTGCTGGTCAAGCAGGCCTCCGACCTCAACAATTCCACCATCAACCAGATGGTCATGCACCGCCTGGCGGAGACGGCTTACGACGCCCAGGTGGAACGCGCCCGCGCGCACTACCGACGCCGCCGGGACGCCATGCTGGCAGCACTTGAGACGCATATGCCCGAGGGCGTGACCTGGACACGGCCCGGAGGCGGGCTGTTCGTCTGGCTGCGTTTGCCCGACAGGATGGACGGAGCAAGCCTGCTCGACCGGGCGGTCAAAGAGGCGGGCGTCGCCTTCGTGCCGGGCGCGGCGTTCTTCCACGACGACCGCGGCCGCAATACGCTGCGCCTGAGCTATTCGCTCGCCACCGAGGCCGAGATCGCGGAGGGCACTGCGCGGCTGGCGAAACTGTTGACCTAGTGCGGCAGGGCCAAGGACATTGCGCTGCCGAGCGCGAACGCGGCCGCCGACATGACGCTGGCCATCGACAGGGTCTTCAGATCGTCGAGCAGCAGGGGAACGCTAGCAAGGCGGCGGGCGTCCGCATAGCTGGGGCGCAGGCGGTCGGGATCGGTCGCCATCAGCAATGCCAAAGCGGCGGCGCCGACCAGCCAGAACCACCACGGCGCCCTGGCGAAGCCACCCAATAACGTAGCGGCGAGCGATAGTGCGACGAGCAAGACAGATACCCCCTGCATTCCTGTCGAGGCGAGGTGTCTGGCGTGAGTCGGGCTGCGGGGTAAAGCGCGCGAGCAGCGACGCGGAAAAGATGTGGGGCGCCGGTGGATAATCGCGCCGACCCCTGATCGCGCCCGAATGTCGCCATACGGCAACGGTATGTCAGACGCAGTGTGGCGTTCACGTGCGTCGTGCACAGATCTCACGTTGCCACTCATCCGGGGGACATCATGCGCATCATCAGCCGCCGCCAGGCGGTGTCGCTCGCGCTTTCATCGCTCGCATTCGTCGGATCGGTGACGGGCAGCCAAGCCAGCTCTGCACGCGAGATCGACGCCAACGTCGACGCGACGCTGCGGGAATTCTCGCTGCGGATCGGCGGGGCGCGCGAGCTGCTCGCCAAGTCTGCCGCGGTGCTGGTTTTTCCGTCCGTCATCAAGGCCGGCATGGGGATCGGCGGGGAGTACGGCGAGGGGGCGCTGCTCATTCGCGGCCGGCCGGTCGGCTACTACAATACCATTTCGGCCTCTGTCGGGTTCCAGCTCGGCGCGCAGTCGCGGTCGGTGATCATCGCCTTCATGACCCCCGAGGCGCTTGCGGGCTTCCGGCGCGTGAAGGGCTGGAAGGTCGGCGTCGACGGCTCGGTGGCATTGATCACCGTCGGAATTGGCGGCTCGATCGACTCGAGCAAAGTTGCCAGCCCCATCGTAGGCTTCATTTTCGACGGCAAAGGGCTGATGTACAATTTGACCCTGGAAGGCTCGAAGATCAGCAGGATCGACCGCTGACCGGTCCGTAGGTTGGGTCAAGCGAAGCGCCGACCCAACGCAAGTGTCAGTCTGCGTTGCGTCATCGCTTCGCTCGACGCAACCTACGCGCTCCGCGCCCGCCTCAGTTCAGCCGGCCCTTGAGGTCGCGTATGCTCTGGTCGATGAGCGAGGCGCCGCTCGCGCCGGCCGTCTTCTCGCGCAGGATCCTCTCCGCCGCCGCCATCGCCACGTCGATCGCCGCAGCCCGCACCTCGTCGACTGCCTGGGTCTCGGCGCGCGCGATCTTGTCCTCGGCCTGCTTGGTGCGCCGCTCCAGCGTGTCCTTCAGGCTGACGCGCGTCTCGTGCGCGAAGGCTTCTGCCTCCCGACGTGCCTGTTCGACGATCGCGTCGGCCTCCTGGCCGACGTTGCGATGCCGCTTCTGGTAGTCCGCCAGCAGGGTTTGCGCCTCCTCGCGCAGGCGCCGGGCCTCGTCCAGCTCCTTGCGGATCGCCTCGGCGCGGTCGTCGAGCGACTTGGCGACCAAATTCGGCACCCGGTAGTAGAGCAGGATCAGCACGAACACGCCGAAGGCGACCGCGACCCAGAACTCTGCCATTTGCGTCATGCCGCGCTCCTATTCCGCCGCGCGCTGCACGAGCGCCCGCTTGACCTCGTCCTTGGTCACGTCCTTGCCGATGAGGCGAGTGACGATGACGCCGGCCACCTCGCTGGCGATTTCGCCGACGCTGGCGAGAGCATAGGACTTGGTCTCGGTGATGCGCTTCTCGGCTTCGGCGAGCTTGGCCGCGATCTGCGCCTCGACCTTGGCCCGCTCCTTGTCGACCTCGGCGGTCAGCTTGTCGCGCATGGTCTTGGCGATGGCACCGGCCTTGGCTCGCGCGTCGCTCAGCGCCTGCTCGTAGTTGCCGAGCGCCTTCTGCGTGTCCGCCTTGAGCTTCTCTGCCTGCGCGAGGTCGCGCTTGATGCGGTCGCTGCGCTCCTCGATCACCTCGCCGACGCGCGGCAGCACCACCCGCTTCAAGACCAGGTAGAGCAGGCCGAACGTCAGTGCCAGCCAGATCAGCTGCGGCGCGAACGTGCCCGGATCGAGCGGAGGGAACACCTTTCCGGGCCCCACCCCCTCAGGGACGGCGGTGCCTGCTTTCTGCGCCCCAACTTTGTCAGCCATGGGATTAGTCCCGTTGCCGAGGTTGTCCCGATCAGGTGAAGAGCAGCAGGAAGGCGATCAGCAGGGCGAAGATGCCCAGCGCCTCGGTGACGGCGAAGCCGAAGATCAGGCGGCCGAACTGGCCGTCGGCGGCGGACGGATTGCGAAGCGCGCCCTGCAGGAACTGGCCGAACAGGTTGCCGACGCCGATGGCGGCAGCTCCCGTGCCGATGGCGGCTAGACCGGCGCCGATGAACTTGGCGGAGGCGGGATCCATGGATGTCTTCTCCCTTTTCGATGCGGTTGAGCAGGTGAAAGCTGCGAGCGAGTACTTCGATCTAGTGTCCGGGATGCAACGCGTCGTTGAGATACATGCAGGTCAGCATGGTGAACACGTAAGCCTGCAGGAACGCGACCAGGACCTCCAGCGCGGTGAGCGCGACGGCCATCAGCAGCGGCAGCGGCGACAGCGCGGCGAAGGTGCCCGCACCGAGCAGCATGACGACGAAGCCGCCGAACACCTTGAGCGTGATGTGACCGGCCAGCATGTTGGCGAACAGGCGCACCGAGTGGCTGATCGGACGCGACAGGAACGAGATGATCTCGATGAGAATGACCAGCGGCAGGATGAGGATGGGCACGCCGGAGGGCACGAACAGCTTCAGGAAGCGGATGCCGTTCTTGGCGAAACCCACGGCCAGCACGGTCAGGAACACCAGCGCCGCCAGCGCCGCGGTGACGACGATGTGGCTGGTGACCGTGAAGAAGCCCGGGATCATGCCCAGCATGTTGCAGACGAAGATGAACGTGAAGAGCGTGAACACGAGGGGAAAATATTTCATCCCCGCGTGCCCGGTGCTCTCGCGCAGCATGTTGCCTACGAACTCGTAGCCGACCTCGGCCATCGACTGCAGCCGGCCCGGCACCAGCGCGCGCGAGCGCATCGACAGCATGAAGAACGCCGTGATCAGAACGACGGTCAGCAGCATGAAGAGGGAGGAGTTGGTGAAGGAGATATCCCAGCCGAAGATCTTGATGGGCAGGATTGGATGTATCTCGAACTGATGGATGGGGTCGGGCATCGCCGTGCCCCCGTGTCCCGCCTGCGATGCTGCCACGTGCTACCCCTAGTCCTCGTCGTCCGGTACCTTGTTTCCGATCCGGCCACCGGTCCTGACCATGATCTCCTTCTGCATCCCCTCGTAAGCCCTCACCACGTTGAGGACGCCGGCCGCAAACCCCAAAACGAAGAACAGCAAGAACAGCCAGGGGGTAGAGCCGAGCCACTTGTCCAGGCCCCAACCGATGGCGCCCCCGACGATGACCGCACCCACCAGCTCGGCCGCCATGCGCATGCCGTAGGCCATGCCGCGCCCGCGCATGTCGGCATCGAGATCGGCGTGCGCGTCGGCCTCGCGCTGGGCCTTGATCTTGTCCAGCCGCCCACCCAGCTCGGAAAGCCTGCCCTCGAACGCAGCCGTGTCCTCGGGGCTCGTCTGGCGGCGGCCAGGACCTCGATCATCGGCTGGTTCAGACATAGGACCAACGTCCTCAGCGGGAGACGATAACGACCCCCACCCGACTCCCCAAGAGACCCGTCGAACGCGGCGCACCATAGGAAGGGGTGCGGGGGGTGTCAAGGAATGCGAGTGCGCGCCAAGCACTTATCGCAAATGACAGAAATGCCGGTTGCTCCGCCATGCGACAATTGGACCGCGACAGCCAGTCCCCTGATGGCATCGGCAGCGTCTGCCTTTTGTCCTTGCGTCTGCGTTTTCCACCAGGTTTGGTATACTGTGGGTTGGCGTACAGGGGGCGGCGCCTCACGGCCCGATGCTCGTGATGACTGATTTCTTAAGAATTTTTTTCGCTGCCGGAATAGTTGCGCTTCTTGTTCTTTGGCCAGGGCCAGCCGCAGCAGAAAGACGTGTTGCACTCATCATCGGCAACTCGGACTATCAGCACACGAGTGTCCTGCCTAATCCACGCAATGATGCCCAAGATCTGGCCGCCGCTTTGCGGCGCCTTCAGTTCGATGTCACCATCGGTCTCGATCTCGACAAGCGCGGCATGGAGCGCAGCATTCGCGAGTTCACGAGCCAGCTTGGACAGGCCGAGGTCGCGCTCTTCTTCTATGCTGGCCATGCCGTGCAGGTCGGCGAGCAGAATCACCTGATGCCAATCGATGCCCGGCTCGCATCAGAGGTCGATGCCGATTTCGAGACGATCCCTTTGCGGCTGGTTCTCCAGCACATGGAGCGGGACCGGGAGAATAAGACGAGCCTCGTATTTCTCGATGCCTGCCGCGACAATCCGTTGGCCAAGAATCTCGCGCGCGGCATGGGCACGCGGTCCGCGTCCGTCGGTCAGGGTTTGGCAGAGGTGAAAGGCGGGGTGGGCACTTTGATCGGCTTCTCCACTCAGCCAGGCAATGTCGCGCGGGACGGAGCCGGCCGCAACTCACCCTACGCGGAGGCCTTGCTCAGGCAGATGGAGGGCACGGAGGGCGACATCAATGCCGTGCTGATCAATGTGCGCAACCAAGTGCTGCAGACGACGGGCGGGCGGCAAGTGCCTTGGGAGCATTCATCTCTGACGCGCCAGTTCCACTTTCGACAGGCCGCTCCGACCCCCTCTGCCGCGGAACTGCCGGTGTCCGGGTTCCCGCGCACAGGGGCGACCGAGGAGGCAATGGCTTGGGCGACCACCAAGGATACGAGCAGCATTCCTGTGCTCGAAGCCTTCCTCAGGCGCTACCCGAGCGGCATTTACGCCGACATGGCACAAGCGCGCTTGCAGGAACTCAAGCAGATGAAGGAGGCCAGAGAGCAGGAAGCCAGGCAAAGGACGGCGATGGCCCCTCCACCCGCGCCGCCGGCCGCGGCAGTCGTTCCCCCGGCTCGGACATCGCCCTCCCCCGCACCGGACTCGCTCACCCGGCCCGAAGCGATCAAGCGCATCTCGGTCTGGATCGAGCGGGACTTCCTCAACGATAACGTCACGTATGCCGAAGTTGTCGACTGGTATGATCAGGGAACGATCAATCGAGACGAGGTCTTGACGGACCGGGCGAAGTACCAGGAGCGATGGCCGCAGCGCAAATACACGCTGACGCCAGGCTCGGTGCAGATTACCACCAACGGTCCCAACCGCTACGCGGCGACTTTCGAGCTTACCTACGTTGTGCGTAACGAGCGCCGCAAAGCCCAGGCCGCCGGCAAGTCGCGCATTATGGTCGACCTGGAGATCGCCGACGGCAAGCCGCGGGTGGTTCGGCAGAAGGAAATCGTGGGGCGTTGACAGCCTTCGCTCCCATCAATGTCTGGATGGTCGAGGCCAAGTCGACCGGCGTGCCGCACAGCGCGGCGGCACCTGCGCCTTCGAGCTCCTCTTTGCTGCCGTAACCCCAGGTGACGCCGACGGTCGGGATGCCGTTGCGGGCGGCGGCCAGCACGTCGAACTCGCGGTCGCCGATCATGATCGCAGTCTCGGGAGCCACGCCATGCTGCGCGATGATGTGGGCGATGAGATCGTGCTTGTGGTCGTTGGTGCCGTCGAGCTCGGGGCCGTGGATGCCGGCGAAGTGCCGGGCGA
>VBAB01000344.1 GCA_005888525.1 Alphaproteobacteria bacterium | reverse complement strand
TGGACCCGGTGTGCCGCCGGCGGAACGCGACAACGTCTTCCGCCCGTTCTACCGGCTGGATCATGCGCGCAACCAGGACGCCGGCAATTCCGGCTTGGGGCTTGCCATCGCTCGCGACATCGCCCGCAGCCATGGCGGCGACATCGCCCTGGGCGTGAGCTCGATGGGTGGACTGCGAGCGACCATGCGCGTGCCGCTCTGAGGAGCCGGCGTCCCGAGCGACCGCCGATCCAGCAGGGTTAACGAAATCGAGCGCGGCTTTTCTCAAATCTTTACGCCTTGAGTGGCACGATGCCTTTCCGCATCATGGGGTTGCAACATGCCGGGTTCGCCTGTCGATTCGCTGAGGTTGGTCGGACACGTTTTCTCCGTGAGCGGCTCGCAGGCGAACATTCGGCTGACGGGGCCGGTCCGGTCCGAGCTCCCCGACGACAGGCGCATTACCGTCGGCAAGTTTCTGGCAATGCGCACCCTGCGGTCCTCCGTGGTCGGCGTGGTCACCGACGTCGACACTGGACAGAAGCCGGCAGGTGAGGCTGGCATCCCATTGACCGCCCGCGTCGACCTGCTCGGCGAGCTCAAGGAGGGAAAGGGTGGTTCCGTTCGATTTCAGCGCGGCATTACCGATTATCCTGTCATAGGAGACGAGGTCGATCTGCTTGGAAGCGACGATTTGCGACGGATCTACGACACGGCCAGCGCGGACACGATCAATATCGGGCAGCTCCAGCAGGACAGCTCCATCGGTGCTCGCATCAAGATCGACGACATGCTGGGCAAGCATTTCGCCCTCTTCGGCAGCACGGGCGTCGGTAAATCGAGCGGGGTTGCCGTCATCCTGCGCCAGGTTCTGGAGATGAGGCCGGACCTGCGGATCTTCCTCATCGACCCGCACAACGAATACGGCCACTCCTTCCGTGATCGGGCGCAGGTTCTGAACCCGAAGAACCTCAAGTTGCCGTTCTGGCTGTTCAATTTCGAGGAAACGGTCGACGTATTCTTTCGCGGGCGCCCGGGCCTGGAGGAAGAGGTTGAAATCCTCTCCCAGGTCATCCCGCAAGCCAAGAACATGTTTGCCAACGCGCGCAACGGCGAAGTGCAGCACTCGCTGAGGAAACTCGATTCGAGCACAACCGGATACACGGTCGACACACCCGTGCCCTATCGCCTGTCGGACCTCGTCAGCCTCATCGATGAGCGCATGGGCAAGCTGGAGAACCGGTCCACGACGACCAGATACGGCCGGCTGGCCGCACGCATCGAGATGGTCCGCAAGGACCCGCGTTACGCTTTCATGTTCGACAACGCCAATGTCGGCGGCGACACCATGGTCGAGGTCATCGGCCAGCTGTTCCGGCTTCCTGCCAACGGCAGGCCGATGACCGTCATGCAACTCGCGGGCTTCCCGGCCGAGGTGGTCGATTCGGTCGTCTCCGTGCTCGGGCGCATGGCCTTTGAATTCGGGCTGTGGAGCGATGGCGCCGTCCCGCTCCTCTTCGCGTGCGAGGAGGCCCACCGCTATGCTCCGGGCGACAAGGCCATCGGCTTCGGGCCCACCCGCAAGGCCATCTCCCGCATCGCCAAGGAAGGCAGGAAATACCGCGTGTTCCTTGCGGTCGTGACCCAGCGGCCGGCCGAGCTCGATTCGACGATCATTTCCCAGTGCAGCACCATCTTCGCCATGCGGATGGCAAACGAGCGCGACCAGAACATCATCCGCTCGGCCGTCTCGGACGCCGCCGCCGGCCTGCTCGCGTTCGTACCCTCGCTAGGCACACGCGAGGTGTTCGCATTCGGCGAGGGGGTGGCGTTGCCGACGCGGCTACGGTTCAGCGAGCTCGCCGCCGAGTATATCCCGAGGAGCGAGTCGGTGAGCAGCGGAAAGATCGATACAGCCAGCGTCGACGCCACCTTGATCGAGCGGGTCGTCGAGCGGTGGCGCGGTGCCACAATGGGCAACAAACACAGGCTGGGAATGACAACTCAGGATCACGGTACGCCAACGCCCGAAATCGAGAGCACCACGCCGCTCGAAGCCGAGAGGTCGCTATTGCGGGCTGCGGCGCCATCCATTGCCAGCGGCAAAGAGCCGCCTGTGACGCCGGCCAGGAAAGATTCAGACCTGCGGGCGAGACTGCTGCGGAAATAAGTGCTTCGATCAATAGCGATCTTGAATCCAACCCATAGCCCCGGCTTGTCCAGGCCTATCCATGAGCGCGAGGCATTCTGGCTTGTCCCTACCGGACCTGAGCGTGGCCTCGAGCAAGGGTGCAAGTGCGTCTTTCCAGCCTGAGAATTGATACGCGAGCAGCTGTTGCGCCAGCCTGGGAATGATCTCGCGCCGCTCGTGGAGCACCGAAAGGAGATACCAGAAATAAAGCACCTGAACGATGGCTCCGTAATTGGGTTTATTGATTTCCGATTCGAGCCCCTCTCCCTCGTAGAACCAATCCAGCGGTCTCGGGTTTCTCGTGAATTCATCTGATCGAAGATAGTGCCATGCCCTCCTTCGGGCTTCTACCATCTTTTCGCTATGATAATATTGAAACTGCTGGATGGTCGCGGTGGATTTTTCGAAACGTCGCCTAATCAGATACGTGGCCAAGGCGCCCACGATGGCGCCCACAATCGCCGTCAAGATTGCCATTGTTTTTCCTCCGAATGAACTTTTGACCCGAATGCGCCGAGGCAGCCGTGCGGGCCGAATCAATGGTCCGTGGCAGCCGACGAAACCAGTTGCACCCTAATAGAGCCGCCCGCCGTTGGGCACCGTCCGCTCGGGGCCGATCAGCACGACCTCGCCGGCCGCGTCCGGAAACCCCAGCGTCAGAACCTCCGACATCATCTTGCCGATCTGCCGCGGCGGGAAGTTGACGACAGCGGCGACCTGCCGGCCGATCAGCTCCGCCGGCAGATAGTGCCTGGTGATTTGCGCCGAGCTCCTCTTCCTGCCGATCTCGGATCCGAAATCGATCTCGAGGCGCATCGCAGGCTTGCGTGCCCCGCCGAGCGGCTCGGCGGCGACGATCGTGCCGACGCGGATGTCCACCTTGAGGAAGTCCTCGAAGGCGATGCGGGTCGGTTGGGCTGTTTCGCTCATGGGATTCCGGCTCCCTCCCGCCGGGCCCGGTGAGAGCCCTACTCGAGCTTGATGTTGGCGGTCCTGAAGAATTGGCAGCGCAATGCCTGCCCGTCAATCCGACCCAGCACGCAGCTTGCCGGCACCCCCCTGCCCTGCACAAGCTCACGTGATACTGTGCGCCAATAAAACGCGTAAACAGCGTCCCGCGAGTTGTTCGCGGGCATGGGTGCGTGCCGGAAATTCCACCGTTCCGATCGGCGAACGATACAGATGCTCAATCGTCGCGAACTTCTGACGGCGGCGCTGGCCATGTCGACCGGTATATCGGAAGGCAGGGCGGGGATGCTACCCAAGGAGAGGATCCGCGCCATTTTGCAGGAGCGGATCGACGTCGCCCACCAATGCGTCGGCATGGTAGCGGGTCAGATCGACGGCAACGAGCACCCACTTGTCACCTATGGCCGCTCCGACACTGCGCCCGAACGCCCGCTCGACGGAGATACTGTCTTTGAGATCGGTTCCATCACCAAGGTCTTCACGGCCTTGCTCCTGACGGACATGGTCACGCGAGGAGAAGTGGCCCTGGATGATCCTGTGGCAAGATACCTTCCTTCCGAAGGGCGGATACCTGGCCGAAACGGCAAGCAAATCACTCTACTAGACCTCGCTACGTATACGTCTGGCCTGCCGCGCAATCCCGACCATCCAGCACCGAAGGACGGGGCCAACCCCCTGGCGGACTATACTGTCGAGCAGTTGTACGCGTTTCTGTCCGGCCACGCGCTGCGCTTCGATCCCGGTACCCACTACGAATACTCCAATCTGGGATTCGGTCTTCTCGGTCACGCGCTCGCCCGTCGGGCGGACAAGAGTTACGAGGAGCTCGTCCTGTCGCGCATTTGCGCTCCGCTGGGCATGGAGAGCACGCGGATTACCCTCTCGGCGTCGATGCGAGAGCGAATGACCCGGGGGCACAACTCGGTCCTGGAGCCCACCGCAAACTGGGATATGCCGACGCTAGCCGGCTCGGGTGCAATCCGCTCGACTGCAAATGACCTCTTCGCATTTCTAAGAGCGGTCTCCCCGACGACACGCGATGCTCCCCTTCGGCCCGCCATCGACATGTTGCTGGCGACGCGCCGGCCAACCAGCAACCCACGGCTGAGCGTGGCCCTGGGGTGGTTTGTTTCCACTGAACACGATGACGAGGTTGTTTGGAAGACTGGCGGCACGGGCGGCTATTACAGCTTTGTCGGCTTCTCCACCCGGAGCAATCAGGGGGCCGTCGCATTGTCGAACGCGGGCTTCTGGAATCCCTTCGATGATATCGGCATGCATCTCGTGAATACGGCCTTTCCTCTCGTCCGGCATCCACCTCAGATCACGGTCGACGCCGCGACTCTTGCGGCGTATTCCGGAACGTACGTGATGAGCCCCGAATTTGCGCTGACTATCCGCGCGAAAGCGGAGCGGCTCTTTGTGCGCGGTACCGGACAAGAGGAGTTCGAGCTGTTCGCCGACGCTCGGGATCGCTTCTTCATGCGCGCGGTCGATGCGCAAGCGATCTTCCTGCGCGACAAAGACGGGCAGGTACAGGAATTGATCTGGCACCAGAACGGACGATATCGGTACTGCCGGCGTGTACTTTAGCTCGCCCTACTCGAGCTTGATATTGGCGGCCCTGATCAGCTCAGCGTTGCTCTTCGTGTCGTCGATCAGGTGCTTGGCCAGCTGCTCGGGCGTTTGCATCAGCATGGCGGCACCGATGGCCCTCATACGCGCCTTCATGTCGTCGGTCTGGGCAATGTCGGCGATGCGGGTATTGAGCTTCTGCACGATATCCTTGGACAAGCCCGCAGGACCCCACAGCGAGTACCAGATCGGCACGTCGGCGCCGGGAATGCCGAGCTCCGTCAGTGTGGGCACGTCCGGGAAGTCCGGGTTGCGCTCGCTGTGATTGACGTTGAGCAGGATCAGCTTGCCGGCTTTGACGTGCGGCAGCGAGCTCAGCTCATTCATCATCTGCACGTTGTTGGCGAGCACATCGGTCAGCGAATCGGCGCCGCCGCGATAGGGCACGTGCAGGATATCGATCCCGGCCTTGAGTTTCAGCATCTCCAGGCGCAGCTGTGTCGCCGTGCCGAGCCCCGACGAGCCGAAGGCGAGCTTGCCCGGGTTCTTCTTGGCGTAGTCGACCATCTCCTGGAACGTCTTGGGGCCCACCGCGGGGTGAATGACGAAGCCGCACACCATGTCACCGATGCGGGCGATCGGCTCGAAGCCGTTGGCTGCGTCGTAGGGCATCTTGCGCAAGGACGGCAGGATCGTGAGCGGGTTGTTGGGGGTGAGCAGGAGCGTGTAGCCGTCGGGCGGCGCCTTCGATGCGGCCTCCACCCCGATCATGCCGCTTGCCCCGCCACGGTTCTCGACGACGAATTGCTGGCCGAAGGCCTGGGAGAGCTTGTCGGCCCAGGGTCGGGCAATCAGATCCGTGGCGCCGCCGGGTGCGTAAGGCACGATCAGCTTGATCGCCCGATCCGGCCAGCTCTGGGCCCGAGCGGAGTGTTTCGTGGAGACGCCGGCAGCCAGCGTTGCACCGGCCAGCCGAATGAACTCGCGACGACGCATGCAAGTACTCCCATACGATTTGCGCGGCCGCAGGATGCGTGGCGGCATCGCCGTCCTCAATTCAAGGGAAGCGCAACGCCGCTCAGTCGATCTTGATGTTTGCGGCCTTGATCAGCTCGGCATTGGCCTTGATGTCCTCGATCAGGTGCTTTGCCATGTCTTCCGGCGTCTGCAGCGGCACGAAGGCGTTCACGGCGCGCATCTTGGCCTTCATGTCGTCGGTCTTGGCGATCTCGATCATCTTGGCGTTGAGTTTGGAGATGATGTCCTTGGGGGTGCCGGCCGGCGCGTAGATCGAGAACCAGATGGGCACGTCGGCACCGGTGATGCCGAGCTCGGTCAGCGTCGGCACGTCGGGGAAGTCGGGGTGTCGCGCGCTGCCGTTGATGTTGAGCAGGATCAGCTTCCCCGCCTTGACGTGGGGTAGCGACACGGGCTCGTTCATCATGTGGACTGTGCCGGGCAGCACGTCGTT
>VBAB01000964.1 GCA_005888525.1 Alphaproteobacteria bacterium | reverse complement strand
GCCTTCGTGCAGGTCTTCGGCAATTACTACCTGCCGGATTTCGCGCTCGCGTTCATGTACCTGATGATGCTGCTGGTATTGGTCGTGCGGCCAGGCGGCCTGCTCGGCAAGGAGGCGTGAGCCGATGCGCTGGTCGACGCTGCTCGGTCTCGCGGTCGTGGCGTTACTGATCGCCGCCCCGCTCGGGCTTCCCGTCTTCGCCATGACGCTTCTCACCGAGCTCGTGATCCTCGGGCTCTTCGCCATGAGCCTCGACCTGATGGTCGGCTACACGCGGCTGGTGTCGTTCGGGCATGTGGCGGCCTACGGTCTGGGCGCCTACGCCTCGGGCTACATGCTGCTCAACTCCTCCATGCCGCTGCCGTTGGTCGTGCTCCTTGCCACGTTGCTGACGGGTGTCGTCGCCATCGTCGTGGGCTGGGTGTGCACGCTCGCAACCGGCGTCTCGTTCTCGATGCTGACGCTCGCCTTCGCCCAGCTCCTCTATGCCATTGCCTTCAAATGGACGTCGGTGACGGGCGGCTCGGACGGTCTTGCCGGCATTCCCCGTCGCCCCGGTCCGATGGGGATGACGCTGCTGACGACGAAGACCGGGTTCTACTATTTCGCATTGGCGTGCCTGATCGGCGCATTTCTGCTGTGCCGCAACCTGGTCGCCTCGCCATTCGGCGCGGTGCTGCGCGGCATTCGCGAGAACGAGGCCAAGACGGTGGCGCTCGGCTACGACACCCGCCTCTACAAGATCGCCGTCGTCGTCATTGCCTATGCGTTGGGCGGGCTCGCCGGCGCGCTCTATGCGCCGTTCGCCGGCTTCGCCAATACCGAGCTGCTGTTCTGGCTGCTTTCGGGGCAGGTGCTGATCATGGTGATCGTCGGCGGCTCGGGGACGCTGATCGGCCCCATCCTCGGTGCTGCCTTCTTCCTCATCCTCGAGCACCAGCTCTCCTCCTACACCGAGGCGTGGGCGCTGTTCTTCGGCCTCGTCTTCATCGGCTTCGTGCTTTTTGCCCCGCAGGGGATCT
>VBAB01000343.1 GCA_005888525.1 Alphaproteobacteria bacterium | reverse complement strand
TCGACGCCTCCGGCCGCTACGCTTTCCGCACCATCCGCCCCGTCGCCTATCCCGGACGCACGCCGCACATCCACTTCAAGGTGCACGCGCCGGGCGCGGGGCGCCTCACCACGCAGCTCTACGTCGCCGACGAACCGCAGAACGCCACCGACGGCGTGCTCAACGCCATCCGCGATCGCAATGCGCGGGCGAGCGTGATTGTGCGCCTCGAGGAGGCCGGCGAGATCGAGGCGGGCGCACTCAAAGGCACGTTCGACATCGTGCTCGATATCTGATTGCGCGCCATGACGGCCGCGCGAGGCTTATCCCCGCCTGTTGCGGACGGGCCATACTGCTCAAGCCGCAGGCGTCAAACGGTCAACATGTGAGCAAATCGATCGCATGCGCGACATCACCGTTCACCAATTTGGGAACGCTGCGTCTGCCAAAGCACAACCTCGCGGCGACGGGCGCAACGAATCGCGTCACAATCGTTTCACATAAAGGAGCAGCCAAGTGCAAAACAATTGAGGCATGGCGTTTGCAGCATCGTCGCAACTAGGGGCGGGATCGCACTCGGGGAGGGAAGCAGAAGAAACCGAACAGGGGACTTCGATGTCCAAAAAATGGTTCCTGGCTGCCATACTCGCAGCGGCAACGCCGGCAGCGGCGCACGATTGGTACCCAATGGAATGCTGCCACGCCATGGACTGTGCACCCGTCGAGAAGGTCGAGATGCTCCCCGGCCCCCCCATGGCGAGCATGCTGAGCACCCCGGCCCAGGCCGATAGTTTGGGTGCGATGCTGGTGACGACGCGACATGGCAGCGTCGTGGTGCCCGGCAATTTCCCCAGACGGGAATCCAAAGACAACCAGATGCACGCCTGCATGCGCCCCGGCCAGGGCGGGAGCATGCGCCTCATTTGCATCTTCATGCCCCCGGCAATCTGACCGCCGAAGCCCGCGGCCCTGTCCGCGAACCGACTGCGTCTCATGACGGTTGCGGAGGCGGCGGCCATCAGCGTCGTTGACGCAAGCGGGTGGAATTCCGCTATCGTGTGACGAGGGGGTCAGACCCCTCGCGAAGGCTTTGCGGAATCAACGAACGTCAAGGCGAGGGGTCTGACCCCCGTCTACCCGGGAGACGCGGGCGATGCGGCACGGCGGCAAGATCCTGATCGATCAGCTCGAGATCCAGGGCGCGACCACCGCCTTCACGGTGCCGGGCGAGAGCTTCCTGGCGGCGCTGGACGGCCTGCACGACTCCAATCGCATCAAGACCATCATCTGCCGGCAGGAGGGCGGGGCCTCGATGATGGCCGAGGCCTGGGGCAAGATCACGGGCGAGCCCGGCATCTGCTTCGTCACGCGCGGGCCCGGCGCCGCCAACGCCATGAGCGGGCTGCACGTCGCACGGCAGGATTCCACGCCGATGGTGGCCTTCGTCGGCATGCCCTCGAGCGGCCACGAGGACCGCGAGGCGTTCCAGGAGATCGAGATCAAGCAGGTCTTCTCCTCGTTCGTGAAATGGGCGGCCGTGATCCGCCAGACCGAGCGCATCCCCGAGTACGTGAGCCACGCCATCCACGTCGCGCGCTCGGGTCGCCCGGGCCCCGTGGTCCTCGGCCTGCCGGAGGACATGCTCGCCAGCGGTTGCGATGCGGCAGACGCCAAGCCCGCCCGCATCGCCGAGTCGCGGCCCGGTGCCGAGGACCTGGCTGTACTGCAGGATAAGCTCGGCAAGGCCGTGCGGCCGCTGATGATCATCGGCGGACCCGGCTGGAGCGTCGCCGCCCAGAAGGCGATGGAAGCCTTCGCCGACCGCTTCGATCTGCCCGTGGCGCCCGCCTTCCGCTATCAGGACTACTTCGACAACCGGCACCGCTGCTACGTGGGCTGCGCCGGCATCGGTCTCGACCCGAAGCTCGCCGCCGCCATCAAGGACGCGGATGTGCTGATCGTGCTCGGGGCGCGCCTCGGCGAGATGACCACCAGCGGCTACACGCTCATCGACATTCCCGACCCCAAGCAGTTCCTGGTGCACATTCACCCCTCGCCCGACGAACTGGGCTCGGTCTATCGCCCCGATCTGCCTGTCGCCGCGACCGCGCGCACCTTCTGCGAGACGCTAAGCCGGCTCGAGCCGCCGGCCAAGATCGCCTGGAGTGGGCGCCGGGCCGAGTTGCGAGCGGCCTACGAGCAGAGCCTGAGACCCATCCCCTTGCCGGGTGCCGTCAAGATGGCGGACGTCATGCGCACGGTTTCCGAGCTGCTGCCCGAGAACGGCATCCTCACCAATGGCGCCGGCAACTTCGCCGCCTTCGTGCACCGCTACTTCCAGTACAAGAGCTATCGCACCTGTCTTGCGCCGACCTCCGGCTCCATGGGCTACGGCCTGCCGGCGGCCATCGCCGCCAAGCTCGCGCATCCCACGCGTCCCGTGGTCAGCGTCCAGGGTGACGGCGATTTCCTCATGACCGGCCAGGAGCTGGCCACCGCCGCGCAATACGCGCTGCCGATCGTCACCATCATCGCCAACAACGGCATGTACGGAACGATCCGCGCGCACCAGGAGCGCGAATACCCCCGTCGCATCGTCGGAACGACGCTCGTCAACCCGGACTTTGCGGCCTACGCGCGCAGTTTCGGGGCTGAAGGCTACACCATCGAGGCGACCGCCGACTTCGCGCCCGCCTTCAGCGCGGCGCTGGCCAGCAGCAAGCCTTCCGTCATCGAGCTGAAGCTCGACCCGGAGGCGCTCTCTCCACGCAAGACGCTGACCGAGACCCGCGAGCGGCGCTGAGGGCGCGGGGCGTTCGTTCCGGGCGGCACAACTCCTCCCAGGGGCACTTCGAATATTGCTTGGAGCTTTAGTTATGTATTATTTTGGCATTAGGCTTTTTTAAACCACAGAATTTAAGCACAACTCAGCTTCACAATAGACTTTACCGCGCATTATGGATTACTAATTTGCATCCTTAGACGAAGTACCGGCCTGACACCATGGACCTTCGTTCCGCAGAAAAGATCAACGGGAAGTTGCTGATGAAGATCGGCACCCTTGCCTGCTTCTTGCTCGCGGGTGCGCTGCTGATCACTTCGCTGTTCGTTCCGCCGCCAGCGCAGGTCGGAACCGACGGCGGGGTCACCCAGGGCACCACAGCCTCCATCCGCTGAACAAAGAGCGGGCACCCCCGTCGCGTCAGGCAGTCTTTCGCAACAGGACACTCTCCCAAGCCCCTTCTCCCCCACACCGGGAGGAGGGGCTGCTCGTTTCAGGTGTCTGACTGAGCCAATCTCTCGGGCTCCCCATGCCTCCATGCCGCGAGTGCGGTCGCGAAACGGCTGATATATGACGGGTCTGCCCCGTGTCTCCGTGTCGCCCGCTTTTCGCTTGCGCCGGATCGGGGCGCCGGTCTTGATACCTGCAACCAAGAAAGAGCCGGCGGGCGGCGGCAACGCTCTTAGGGGTGCCATCGGGGGGCCAGGGCACATGCAGATGCAGGACACCCTACGTCACATCCACGGCGGGCCTGATGTCGCGGTCCTGGCCGAGGCCTTCGAGGTCGCGCCGGCCAAGGCTGCCGCCGCACTGCGTGCCGTCATGCGCGAAATGGCCTGGCACATGGAGAGAAACACACTCTCGCGCGTTGGGCTCGCCGATCTGGTGGAGGCGCTGGGTAGCGTCCGCCAGGCCGGATATCTGGACGATGCAAGTGCATTGCGCGGCGAGGCGGCCTGCACGGACGGCAACGCCGTCTTGGCCGAAGTCCTGGGCACCAAGGACCGCAGCCGGGCACTGGCCGCCCGGGCGGCCCGCGAGGCCGGACTAAACGGGCGCACGGTTCTATCCATGTTGCCGGCATTGGCGGTTATCGCCATGCAACGGGTCGCCGCGGGCGCAAAAAACGGTCTGGACGCGGTCCTGGCAGCTATGCCGTCCCTAGGGCGCTGCAGCCGTGGCAGCCCGCACGCGGATCTGGCCGATATCCTGCGCAGGGGCTGCGGCGCTGGACCCTACGGCCCGGGCAGGCTCAGGCGCGTTGTGCGTAGCACAATCGCCCGCGCGGCAGGCTTCCCGCCGCGTGGGGCCCTGCGCTGGTATCTGCAGTTCATGCTTGTTCGTCCGGCCTCTAGGCCGGTGCGGATCATCGCCGCGCGTGCTTTGCGCGGGCGCTCGACAGCCTAAGAGGCCGATCCGTGCAGTCATAGGAATGCCCCGGGAGGACAGTCGTCGTCCCGGGGGAGACGGATCGAAGTGGCCTAGCGACGGCAGGGCAGCGAGGAGGTATCGCAGCTGTAATTGCCCGGGCCTCCCGTGCAGCGCATCCGCTGCCTAATCGAGGCACCGTAGCTGCCCCAGCGGGGGCCGTATTCAAAGGCCGTGAAATCGCTCCACGCCTGCATGGCGGCGCGCTGAGCCGCGGCACGCGTCGGGCCGGAGCCGCTGCCGTCGTGGAAGTGGTCACGCATGCAAGTCCTGCCCCCGACCCTTACCCAGTCATGCATGCCGGCCAGTCCCGTATCCTGCGCCACGGCGGCACCGCCAGGCACCAACAGCAGCCCCAGCGCAAGAGCGCTGACACACCAGAACCCGTTCTTCATGATCACCTAGCCCCTCGTGCAAATAGCCGGGGCGACTATAGCGGATAAGGCACGAATTCCGATCGGCGTGGCAGCGTCGCAGGCGCAGTTTTCCGTGCTCCGCAGCTTTTGCGTCACACTGAAGAAAGCTTCACACAGGGGTCAGGAAAAGGCGTCCCGCAGGCCTACTTGGCCGCAACGACGGCGATCTCGACCAGCAGGCGCGGGTCGGCGAGCTTGGCCTCGATGCAGGCGCGGCCGGGAAGGTTCTCTCCGCCCGTCCAGGCGTTCCAGGCTTCGTTCATGGGATCGCGCAGGCGGATGTCGGGCACCCAGATGGTCGCGGACACGACCTTCGTCTTGTCGGTGCCGCAGAGCTTCAGGAGACGGTCGATCTCCTTGAGGATCTGCTGGGCCTGGCCCTTGGCATCCTGCTTGGAGTCCCCGGCAGTGATCCCGGCGGTAAACACGAAGCCGTTGGCCTCGACGACCTTGGAGTAAATCTTCGATGGCTCGTGGCGTGTGATGGCCATGGCGTCCGTCTCCCTTGATGGCGGCGATATCCCGCTCCCCTCATAGCACGACAGCCGGTCCGCGCCATTTCAGAAAAGCGGTTCCTCGTACTGCAGCACCCCGT
>VBAB01000342.1 GCA_005888525.1 Alphaproteobacteria bacterium | reverse complement strand
TGGCCGGACCCGCGCCTGCTGCCCCGATCGCCGCCAGCACGCCAATGGCAACGACGATCCAGTGCGCGTGATGGTCGAGCACGAAGTAGCCGAGCGGCACGAGCCAGGCAACGAGGCTGATGGCGGCTAGGTGCAGGCCCGGGCGCCAGCCCAGCCAGGCAGCCGCGGCGGCGGCAGCCGCCCACGCCGGCAGGAAGCTCCAGTGCGCAACGCCGCTGAGCCCGCGCTCGTAGCTGGTCCACACGACCAGGAGGACGAAGGTTGCGGCCAATGCCGGGTTCGATCGCGTGAGGGCGACGGCGAGAAGCGCACCCAGCGCCCACATGAGGACGGCGTCGGGCGGGTTGCCCTCCATGTGATACATC
>VBAB01000341.1 GCA_005888525.1 Alphaproteobacteria bacterium | reverse complement strand
GGCGGCACCCGATCCGTCCACGGGCGCGCGCGTCACGCCCATCTACCAGACGACGTCCTACGTCTTCAACGACGTGGACCACGCGGCATCGCTCTTCGGCCTGGAGGCGTTCGGCAACATCTACACGCGCATCGGCGGTCCGACCCAGGCGGTATTGGAACAGCGCATCGCCGCGCTCGAAGGCGGCACGGCAGCGCTCGCCGTGGCCTCGGGACACGCCGCGCAGGCGATCGTCTTCCACACCCTGATGGAGCCGGGCGACGAGTTCGTCGCCGGCCGGCAGCTTTACGGCGGCTCGGTCAACCAGTTCAACCACTCCTTCAAGAAGTTCGACTGGCGCGTCAAATGGGCCGACTCCACGGACCCCGAGAGCTTCGCCAAGGCCGTCACGCCCAAGACCCGGGCCATCTTCTGCGAGTCGATTGCCAACCCGGGCGGCATCATCGTCGATCTGCCGGCCATCGCGGCGATCGCTAAGCAGGCCGGCGTGCCCCTGATCGTCGACAACACGCTGGCGACGCCCTACCTCTGCCGCCCCAAGGAGCACGGCGCCGACATCATCGTGCACTCGCTGACCAAGTTCATGGGCGGGCACGGGAACTCGATCGGCGGCGTGATCGTCGACTGCGGCACCTACGACTGGCTCGGCGCCAAGCACAGGTTCAAGACGCTGGTCGACCCCAACCCCAGCTACAACGGCATGAAGCTCGCCGAGACCTTCGGCAACTTCGCCTTCGCCATCGCCTGCCGGGTGATGGGCCTGCGCGACCTGGGGCCCGCCATGTCGCCCTTCAATGCGTTCCTCATCCTCACGGGCATCGAGACTCTGCCGCTGCGCATGGCCAAGCACTGCGAGAACACACTGGCCGTCGCCAAGCACCTGGAGAAGCACAAGCAGGTCGCATGGGTGAACTACGCGGGCCTGCCCAAGAACGCGTATCATCCCCTGGTCAAGAAGATCTGCCCGAAGGGCGCAGGCGCCGTCTTCACCTTCGGTCTGAAGGGCGGCTACGAGGCGGGCGTGAAGCTCGTCTCCGGCGTCAAGCTGTTTTCGCATCTGGCCAACATCGGCGACGTCAGGAGCCTGATCATCCACCCCGCGTCCACCACCCACCGCCAGCTGACCGACGAGCAGCGCAAGGCTGCCGGCGCCGGCCCCGACGTGGTGCGTCTCTCGATCGGCCTGGAGGACGCTGCAGACATTATCGCCGATCTGGAGCAGGGCCTGTCCGCCGGCGGCTGAGCGCAGGCGCGCTGCTCACTCGAGCAGATGCCCGCCATCGTACATGCAGGCGATGCGGCCGAGGGCGGCGCGCAGCTGGTCCGTCTCGAGCAAGGCGGCAAGGTCGGTGGGGGGTGGGGTTGTTGGACGCGGGAACTCGGCGGAGCCGAGCAGGGCAGCCGGGGGGTCAGACCCCTCAGTTCCGCCGGTGCCCAAGGCGACGTCGGAACTGGAGGGTCTGACCCCCTCCAGTCCCCGCTCGATAATCCGGCGCAGCAGCGCGGGCTCCAGCGCCGGCAGGATGGCGAAGAACCCCTCCATCAGCGTCCTCGCCAGCACGTGATCGGGGTGAGTGGGCCGGTCGGGAGCGCGGCCGCAGTCCCACAGGTGCTGGACCTTGTCCCAGGGCGCGGGCTCCTCGGGCAGACGCGCGGCGAGGTCCTTGGCCTCATCCGCGACGTAGAAGCGGTTGAGGCGATCGAAGAAGGCGAACCGGTAACCCTTGTCCAACAGATCGCGCTCCCAGGCCGCCGATGCGTCGGCCATGCTGCCGGGCGCTACCGCCTCCAGCAGGAGCACGCGCGGGCGGTGACGCTCGAAGTCCATGCCCGCCAGCACGTCGGCTTCCGCGCCCTCCACGTCGATCTTGAGGAAATCGATTGTCCCGAGCCCGGCCTCGGCGATCAGCGCCGCCAGCGTCCGCACCGGCTTGGTGACCGTCGTGAAGGCGGCCCCGAACTCGGCTGCGGCTTGCGCGTGCTCGCGCACCGTCGAGGAGAAGCCGTGCAGCTTATCGACGACGTGGAACTGGGCTTCCCCGTCGGCACGGCCGGCCAGGCACGACACGGTGTGGTCGCGCGGACGCACGTGGGCGTAGATGTCGGCCAGCGCCTGCTGCGGCTCGACCACGAGGCCGCGCCAGCCCTCGAGATAGAACCAGAACGACACGTTGTCGGCGACCGGGTGGCCGCCGCCCACGTCGACGTAGGTTCCCGTCGGCTGGCCGGCGAACATGAGGTCGAGGTGGTAGTCCTCGAGGTTCTGCGCATAGGAGAGCTGCATCATTTCGCCCGTTGTGCTGGTATGCCCGCCGGCTATGAGTGGGCGCGCCGTTCGCCCCGAAACCGCCCATGAGAGGGCCGCCAGTTGGTCGTTTCCATGACGCCACCGATCATCGCTGCCGCCGGCCCGCTGCTGTCGCGCTACGAGGTGGTGTTCTGCGACGTGTGGGGCGTCATGCATAACGGACGCAAGGCGTACGCGGAAGCCGGCGCGGCGCTGGTGCGGTTCCGGGCCGAGGGCGGCACCGTGATCCTTGTCTCCAACGCGCCGGTCCCGGCGGCGGGTGTGGAGCGCGTGTTGGAGAAGACCGGCGTGCGCCGCGACGCCTGGGACGCCATCGTCTCCTCGGGCGACATCGCGCTAGGCCACATCGCCGAGAAGGGCTACCGGCGCATGCACTGGGTTGGGCCCAGCAAGCGCGACTACGCGCTCTACGTGCGGCTGCAGGCGCCCAGCGCGGCCCTCTCCGAGGCCGATGCCATCGTCTGTACCGGGCTCGTCGACGACCGCAACGAGACGGTGGCGGACTACCGCGCCCTGATCGAGGAAGGCGTGGCGCGCGCGCTGCCCTTCGTGTGTGCCAATCCCGATCTGGTGGTCGATGTCGGTGCCGTCCAGCTGGTGTGCGCCGGCAGCATCGCCACGGAGTACGAGCGGCTGGGCGGCGAGGTGTTCTGGGCCGGCAAGCCGCATCCCGTCGCTTACGAGACGGCGCTCGCGCGCGCCGCCGAGCTGCGCGGGAGCACGCCGGGCCTGTCGCGCATCCTTGCCATTGGCGATGCCGTGCGCACCGATCTCGCCGCCGCGCAGGGTTTGGGCGTCGACGGGCTCTTCATCGCCGCCGGCATCCACAGGGGCGAGGTTCTGGCTGATAGCGAGATCGATCCGGCCAGGCTTGCCGCTCTCTTCGACCCTCCGGGCACGCCCGCGGCCATCGCCGCCATGACGCATCTGAGGTGGTGAGCCTGCCCTAATAGTAAGTCACCGGTTGCCTGAAAAGTAGGCGCCGGTGCGAAAGCTCTGGGCGTCGGCTGGCCGTTTACACCGCGTCCGATCTGGCATACGCCTTGCCTCGTTCGTGTGCTGTCCGTCCTGTGGCCAAGAGGTGTCCATCCATGCTCCCGCAATCGCTCCTTCGACGTGTAGGCCGCCGCTCGCTGCTCGCCGGCGCTGCCGCCACGGTGCTCTTGCTCGGCGCCGTCTCCGCCCACGCCCAGGACACTCTGAAGCTCGGCCTCGTGGCCGCCATGTCCGGCCAGTCCGCCAAGTCCGGCGAGGCGATCGTGCGCGGGCTCTCCATTGCGGTCGATGAGGTGAACGCCAAGGGCGGCCTGCTCGGCAAGAAGGTCGAGCTGATCGTGCGCGACGACGAGAGCAATCCCGCCAAGGGCGCCATCGCCGCGCGCGAGCTGGTGCAGCGCGAGAAGGTCGTGGCCCTGTTCGGCGGCCTCGATACGCCGGTCTCGCTCGCCATCGTGCCGTTCGCCAACAGCAACAAGGTGCCGTTCATGGGCGTGTGGGCGGCGGGCACGCCGATCACGCGCAACGGCGCACCCGAGAACTACGTGTTCCGCGTCTCCGCGGTCGACGAGCTGGTCGACAAGGCGCTGGTCGACTACGCCATCGCCAAGCACAGTACCAAGAAGCCCGGCATGATCCTGATCAACAATCCCTGGGGCGAATCCAACGAGAAGGGATTGAAGGCCGCGCTGGAGGCCAAGAAGATCCCCTACGCCGGCATCGAGAAGTTCGAGACCAACGACGTCGACGTGGTGCCGCAGCTGGCGCGCCTGAAGGAAGCGGGCGCCGACGTGCTGTTCCTGGTCGCCAACGTGGCGCCGTCCTCCCAGGTCGTGAAATCGCTCGACCGCATGGGCTGGAACGTGCCGATCGTGTCGCACTGGGGACCGGCGGGCGGCCGCTTCAGCGAGCTGGCGGGCCCGAGCGCGTCCAAGGTGCACTTCATCCAGACCTACAGCTTCTCCGGCAAGCTCGCGCCCAAGGGTGAGGCGGTGCTGGCCGCGCTCAAGAAGAAGTATCCCGAGATCAAGACGCTGGCCGACGTCACGCCGGCCGTGGGTATCGCCAATGCCTACGACGCCCTGCACTTGACCGCGCTCGCCATCGCCAAGGCCGGCTCGGTCGACGGCCCGAAGGTCCGCGAGGCCTTCTACGCCATCGACAGCTACGACGGCCTGATCAAGTCCTACAAGAAGCCGTTCTCGCCCGAGAACCAGGATGCGCTCTCCGAGAAGGACTATATCTTCACGCGCTTCGTGGAGGGTGAGATACTCCCGCTGACGCAGTAACGTTGTCATCCCGGGCCTTGTGCCCGGGATCCATCTCTCAGCGAGCGCCGGAGCAAGCGGCGCGGTGGATCCCGGTGACGAGCACCGGGATGACACCGTCGAGCGCGACTCCCAAGGAGAACGGGCATTCTCGTCACCTCGGCCATCGTCTCGGGTCTGTGCCTGGGGAGCATGTACGGGCTGATCGCGCTCGGATTTCACGTCACCTACGTCGTCTCCAGCACCGTCAATTTCTCGCAGGGCAGCTCGGTCATGCTGGGCGCCGTGCTGGGCTGGGTGTTCGCCGTCCGGCTCGGCTGGCCGATGCCGGCAGCCTTCGCCGCGTCCCTGCTGCTGTGCGCGGCCTTCGGCCTCCTCGTCGAGCGCACGCTTGTGCGTCCGTTCGCGGCGCGCGGCTCCAGCGCCTGGCTGATGGCGACGGTGGCCGGTGGCATCGTGGTCGACAACGCGGTGCTGTTCACCTTCGGCAAGGAGCCGCGCAGCTTCCCGGCCCTGCTGACGGGCAAGCCCATCGAGCTGCTCGGCACCGGCGTCTATCCGCTGCAGATCGTCATCCCCCTCGTGGGCCTGGGCTTGGCTGCCGCCTTCTCGCTGGTGCTGCACCAGACGCGGCCGGGCAAAGCAATGCTGGCGGTCGTGCAGAACGCCGATACCGCGCGACTGATGGGCATCAATGTGAGGCGCACCATCGCGCTCGCCTATGCGCTGTCGACCGCGCTAGCGGGCCTCGCCGGGCTCCTCATCGCGCCGCTGTTCAGCGTGCACTCCGACATGGGCACGCTGTTCGGCATCAAGGCGTTCGCGGTGGCAATCCTCGGCGGCATCGGCTCGGCGCCCGGCGTGATCCTGGCCGGCCTGATCTATGGGGTGAGCGAGGCCCTCATCACCGCGCTGTTCGGCTCCGTCTACACCCAGATCGCCATGTTCACCGTCATCATCGTCGCGCTCGCCCTGTTGCCGCAGGGCCTGCTCGGCCGCGCCGCCGTGAAGAAGGTCTAGGGGGTGTGGAGACATGACCGGTCGCTCCGCTACGCCCTTGGCCATCGTCGCCCTCACGCTTGGCGGTGGGCTCACGGCCGTGTTGGGCGACGGCTACACCCCGTTCGTGCTAGCGCTGGTGGCCCTGACGACGGTGGTGGGCGTCGGTCTCAACATCCTCGTCGGCCTCTCGGGCCAGTTCTCCATCGGCCATGTCGGCTTCTATGCCATCGGCGCCTATGTGGTCGGCATCCTGACGATGAAGGGTGTGAGCTTCTGGCTCGCTCTGCCCGCTGCCGGCCTCGTCGCCGGCCTCGTCGGCACGCTGCTGGCGGTGCCGGCCATTCGCGTGTCGGGGCCCTACCTCGCCATGATGACCATCGCCTTCGCCTTCATCGTCGAGCACGGGACCATCGAATGGCGCGAGCTGACCGGCGGCCAGAACGGCCTCATGGGCATCGTCCAGCCCAGTTTCGGACGTGCCCTTGAAGGCGAGCGCGGGCTGTCGGCCATCTCGGTCGCGCTCGCCGGCATCTCGCTCTATCTGTTTCATCGCTTGGCGCGGGGTCCGTGGGGCAAGGCCATGCTCGCCGTGCGCGACAGCGAGACGGCCGCGCGCGCCATCGGCTTCAACCCCGTCCTCGTCAAGACGGCGGCCTTCGGCCTCTCGGCGCTGTTCACGGGCCTCGCCGGCGGCCTGTTTGCGTCGCTGATGGCGTTCGTGGCGCCCAGCTTGGCCGTGATCGTCGGCGGCGCGGGCTGGACGCTGGGACCCGTGGTCGGCGCGATCGTCACGGTCGTGCTGCCGGAGCTGATCTCGAGCCTCGCCGAGTATCGCCTGCTCATCTTCGGCGCGCTTCTTCTCCTGGTGCTCTGGCTGGCGCCGGAGGGCGTGCTCGGCACGCTGGCGAGGCGGCTCGGCAAGCCCGCTCTGCGCAAGGCGGACCACGCTGACTTCGACATCGCTTCCTTCCTCGGCCGGCGCGAGCATCCCACCCTTGCCGTCGAGGGCCTGACCATCGCCTTCGGCGGCATCCGCGCCGCCACCGAGGTCGCGCTGACCGCACAGCCCGGCCGCGTGACCGCCATTATCGGCCCCAACGGCGCCGGCAAGACCACGGTCCTCAACATGATCGGGGGCTTCTACCGTCCCGATGCCGGCTCCATTCGCTTAGGCGCCAGGGAGCTGGCCGGCGCTCCGGCCTGGAAGGCGGCGCGAGCGGGCATCGCCCGCACCTACCAGACCACCCAGCTCTTCGCCTCGCTCGGCGTGCTCGACAACGTGCTGATCGGTTTGCGCCGCGGCCGGCTCGGCAATCCCATGGCCAGCGCCGCCGCAGCGCCCGACCAGCGCATTGCCGAGGGGCTCCTCGCCTTCGTCGGCTACGCCGGAGCGCTGGACGTGCCCGCGGCCGAGCTTGCCCACGTCGACCGGCGCCTGGTGGAGATCGCCCGCGCGCTCGCAACGGCACCCGCGGTGCTGCTGCTCGACGAGCCCGCCGCCGGCCTGATGCGCGCCGACAAGGCCGCGCTGAGCGCGGTCCTGCGCAGGCTCGCCGACGCCGGCCTCGCCGTCATCCTGGTCGAGCACGACATGGCGCTGGTGATGGGCATCTCCGACCACGTCGTCGTGCTCGATGCCGGCCGGCCGATCGCGGCGGGCGGCTCGGACGCGGTGCGCAACGACGCCAAGGTCAAGGAGGCCTATCTCGGCAGTGGCGAGAGACGGGCGCGGGCGCGTCGGGTGCCCCTGCCGGAGTCCCCGCAGGTCGAGCTGGCGGCTGACGCGCTCGCAGCCGGCTACGGCGCCGTGCCGGTGCTGCAGGGCGTCGGCTTCGAGGTGCGCCGCGGCGAGCTGGTGGCGCTGCTCGGTGCCAACGGCGCCGGCAAGTCGACCGTCATGCGCGCCGTCAGCGGGCTCCTTCGGCCCGTGACGGGCGGCTCGATCTGCCTGGGCGGCGAGAGCATCGAGGGGTTGGAGGCGCACCGCATCGCCGCCGGCGGCGTCGCCCTGGTGCCGGAGGGCCGGCAGGTGTTTCCCGAGCTCAGCGTGCGCGACAACCTCATGCTCGGTGCCTACGCGCGCCGGGACGGCGATGTCGCTGCCGAGGCCGCTGCGCTGCTGGAGCGCTTCCCCCGTCTGAAGCAGCGCCTCGACGGCCGCGCCGGGCTGTTGTCGGGCGGTGAGCAGCAGATGCTGGCCATCGCCCGCGGGCTGATGGCGCGCCCGCGCGTCCTGCTGCTCGACGAGCCTTCG
>VBAB01000958.1 GCA_005888525.1 Alphaproteobacteria bacterium | reverse complement strand
TAGTCGCAGGGCTCGGCCTGATCGATCGGTGCGAGCCGCATCGCACTGATGTATGCGCCGGAGCTAAACCTAACTTCGACGCAGCCGGAGACGTAAGTCCTTGATCTCGCAGCGATTGTGCGATCGCGGGGTGCAGACTACTGGGAACAGTTGGGCGTCAGCTTGAGCAACTCGAACGCCTTGGTCTGAATCGGCGTGGGGCGCGAAGTGATGACGATTTCGGCGTTGGAGTTGGCTGCGGTGCGGGCGATGTTGTAGGTCAAGGTGGCCAGGTCCTTGAGCAGGGTGCTGAAGCTGTGAAGCGGCAGCCCGTCGTCGGCGTGCTTGGTCGTGTCTTTGGCTTTGGCGTGATCGGAGCGCACGGCCTTGAGGGCCGGTGAGGCGCGAGTTGCGCTGGCCTCATTGAGATATTCGTCGTCGAACAGCATCGGCTTCAGGCGCCCTCGCATGTGCCATTCGACGTAGTAGGCCAGCATGCACAGGAAGACATGTGCGCGCACCCGCTGCTCGCTGTGGAAGACCGGGCGCACGTTCAAGTCCACTGTCTTCATCGAGCGGAAGGCCCGCTCCACATGGGCCAGACTCTTGTAGGCGGCCACCGCCGCGGAGGCGTCCAGCAGCTCGGCCGCAAGGCTGGTGCGAATGACATACAGCCCGTCGAGTGCGGCCTCTGCCTTGATGGCCTCGTCCCTGCGGCGCCAAGCAAGCGTGGAATCGGTGATCGTGAGCTCGAAGTGCTTGGCCACGTGGAAGCGCTCGATGACGCGCCCCACGCGCAGCGCGATGGCCTGCTCGCCGCGTAGCGGGCTGCGAGGCCGCTCGGTGGCCGCGGCGATCTTGGCCAAGTCGAGCTCTGTGGCGGCCAGCAGCTCCAGGCGCTTGCGTGCACGCTCCTCGGCCAGGGCGGGATTGCGACAGACCACCAGCCGCTCGCCGGGGAAGTGCTCGCTGGTCAACTCGAGCAGGTTGCGCTCGTCGAAGAGCGACGGCTGCAAGGGCCCGTGCTCGGCCGCGAGCTGCGCGATCTGCGGCGCCCGCAGGGAGCTGACCCAGTCCATCCCCTGGGGCTTCAAGACCTGCTCGATGCGCGCCGAGGTCAGCATGCCGCGGTCGCCCACCCAGGCGATGCGCTCGATGCCAAAGCGCTCCTTGAGCTTGGCCACCTGTGCGGCCACCGTTGCCGGGTCGGCGGTGTTGCCCTTGAACACCTCCACCGCGATCGGGCAGCCCTCGGCCGTGCACACCAGGCCGAAGACGATCTGCGGATCATCACGCTTGCCGTCGCGCGAATGACCCCGCGCGGCCAGCTCGCAGCAGCGCCCGGTCAGCCAGGTCGAGGTCAGGTCATAGAGCACCAGGGTCGAGCCCACCAGATGCTGGCGCGCCAGACGCCGCTCGATGCCCGGCTGGGCCTCATGCAGCCAGTCCAGCGCCCGGTACAGCTCGTCCACGCTGCACTGCCCCACGCCCAAGACGCGGCCCAGCGAGGAGGTGGCCGTGTCGTCGTGCAGCATGCGATGCGTCGCCAGCTTGGAGGCCGGCTCGAGCACGCGCGCAACGAGCATGGCCTGCAGCAGCGCACGCAGCTCCTGCGGAGCCGAGCCGAACCAGGCCAGGCATCCCGAGCCGCGCGCCGCGCCGAGCACGGCGGCGACGTGTCCGTGCGGCAACGAGCGCTCGATGCTCAGCACCGAGGCCGCCGACTCCACGGCCACGCCTCCCTTGAGCAGAACGCGAAAGTGCTCGACGAGTTGGGGCTCCCAGTGCGACAGGTTGGCCAGGGTGCGCTTGCGCACCTTGCCGTCCTCGCGGTAGCCCTCGCGCAGCAAGATCGCCGGCGGCGAGTTGCGGTTGGGAACGGTCTCGATGTACACGCGTACATGGTGCCGCTCGAGACAAACCTCACAAGCGAAGAAACCCCTAATTACATGGGAACACTTCGACCACTGTATGAGCTCGAAACCCGCGCCAATGCTTGCTCTGCGCCGGGTTCAACCTTCGAAGTTCGGACTAGACCCGCGACCAAGCGGACATTCCCAACCGACTCCGCGCCATCTCGATGGAGCGGCAGCCGGCCTCCCGCACGCGGCTTTGCCCGCTCGGTCGTCGCCCGCGAATTCAGTGGCGGATCTTGTAGCCGATCCGCAGCAGGTG
>VBAB01000970.1 GCA_005888525.1 Alphaproteobacteria bacterium | reverse complement strand
AAGGTCGTAACGCTCCGCCAGTCCAGATAGTAGCAAGCGCGCCAAGCAGACACGGCGCCGTCGCCTGCCATCCAACGAAGCTCCAGCGCGCTTGTTATTGCGGGGCCGGTGGCGCTAACATGCGCGTCCAAGCAAGCCGCCACCGGAAAACGAGAGCGGCGCCTCGACGCCACTGCCTCGAGGGATATCCAGGAGGACCCCCATGTCAATTCGACTGAGCGTCAGCGGCCGCGTGCTGCTCGAGAGTGCTGCCGCCGTCGCGCTCGCGATCGGCATCTCGCTCGGCGCTGCCGCCCCCGCCGCTGCCCAAGAGAAAGAGATCAAGGTCGGGTACATGAAGAACCCGATCCAGGACGCGTCCCTCGACATCATGGACAAGTGGGCCAAGGCCAACAACGTCAAGCTGACGCGCATCCCCATGGCCTACAGCGTCTTCATGGAGAAGGTCACGGCCACGCTGACCTCGGGCGCCGATCAGTTCGATGTCATCTGGCACAACGACGACTGGGGCCAGCTGTGGAAGAAATGGCTCGAGACCACGGACGACGTCAAAGGCATCGAGAACTCCGACCAGTGGCCGCTGCTCGCCTTCTGGAACGACGACAAGAAGCTCACCACCGTGCCCATGGCGCACACCGTCGGCACGTTCTTCTACCGCAAGGACCTGGTGCAAGAGAGCGAAGTGCCCAAAACCTTCGACGAGCTCGTCAAGGTGAGCCAGCGCCTGCAGAAGGAAGGCAAGGTCAAGTGGGGCTACGTCGGCGGCATGTCGATGAACAACACCTGGTTCAGCTTCTGGTGGACCATGTGGGCCAACCAGTGCGACATCCTCAATCCGCTGTTCGAGCGCGACAACGAGAAGCTGAAGGCCGCCAAGTTCGAGCCGGCCATCACCGAGCCCTGCCATCGCGAGATCGTCGAGTACTGGTGGGACGCGATCAACACCCACAAGATCAGCCCGCCCGGCATGACGGCCTATGGCCGCAACGAGGCCAACGCCATCTTCATGGCCGGCGACGCGGCCTTCACGCTGGTGGACTCCACCCACTTCGGCGAGTTCAGCGATCCCAAGCGCTCCAAGATCGTCGGCAACATCGGCATGGCCCCCTTCCCGGTCGGCCCGCGCGCGAAAGTGCCGACCTCCTGGAACGAGATCTGGGGCTGGGCCATCCCGATCGGCGTGCCGGCGGACCGCAAGAAGCTCGCCAAGGACATGCTCGGCGCGATGATGGCCGACGAGGCCGGCCAGATCGAGATGTGGAAGAAGACCGGCGGCCCCCCGCCCAACATCAAGCTTTGGCCGAAGATCGCGGCCGAGGACAAGGATTTCGCCGCGCTCAAGCACGCCGTGTTCGACCAGAAGCCGATCACGCACTCGGCCTACTACTTCGCCGAGTGGCCGGCCGTGCACAAGGCCTACTCCGACGCGGTCATCTCCGCCATGTCCGGCAAGCGCGAGGACATCCCCAAGGTGCTGCAAGACAACGTCGAGAAGATCCGGCGTGCGGGCCTCGGCACGAATTAGCTGCGTGACCGGGATAGGCGAAACCGTTGTCATACCGGGGCTTGTCCCCGGTATCCACCCAACTCCGAGCGCCGGCGCTTGCCGCACGATGGATCCCGGCGACAAGCGCCGGGATGACACTGCAGGCCGGTGGCAGCGCTTGGCATGGGGTGGGGGTGACCGGCGGCACCCGCAACAGACACCCCCACCTAGGAACGCCATCGGACTTAGCTCGCCTGTCAGCATATGCCCTGATCGTTGCGATTGGCGAGCTAAGCTCGTGGCGTTCCGTCCTCCCCCCTCTTCATGACGAAGGCCATGCCTTCGTCATAGGGGGAGGCGAACCCCGGGCTAACCGCGACAGCCTGATGCGGCCGTCCCCATGACACTGCGCGGCCTCCTGGCGTTCGACGAGAAGAAGCGGTTCATGCTGGCGCTGATCGCGCCGGCCGTGCTGGTGCTCGTCTTCTTCCAGATCCTGCCGATCATCACCGGCACCAACGCCAGCTTCCGCGACTGGCACCTGCACGATCCCAAGAAGACCTGGATCGGCCTGACCAACTACGCCTACGTCATGCGGGACGGCGACTTCCTGCGCACGGTGCTGCCCAACACGTTCGGCTTCATGTTCGCCAGCGTCGGCTGCTCCCTGGTTGCGGGCCTGCTGATCGCGCTGCTGCTCAACCGGAAATTCCCGGGCCGCTGGGTGGTGCAGACCATCATCCTGCTGCCGCTGATGGTGGCGCCAGTCATTGCCGCCATCATGATCCGCTGGATGTTCAACGACCAGTTCGGCATCGTCAACGTGATCCTGGACGTGTTCGGCATCGCGCCGATCGCCTGGCTGACGCAGAAGTGGACCGCCTTCCTGGCGATCCTGCTGACCGACGTGTGGCTGTGGACACCCTGGTTCGCACTACTGCTGCTGGCCGGCCTGCAGAGCCTGCCGCCCGAGCCGTTCGAGGCCGCCCAGATCGACGCGGCCAGCGCCTGGCGCACGTTCCGCTACATCACGCTGCCGATGCTGCGGCCGGTAATCGTGGTGTGTGTCGTCATTCGCGCCATCGACGCCTTCCGCACCTTCGACATCGTGTGGACCATTTCTGGCGGCGGGCCCGCGCGCGCCACCGAGGTGTTCAGCATCTACGCCTATGTCGAAGCCTTCCAGTTCATGAACTTCGGGCGCGGCTCGGCTGCCGCCGTCATCGGCGCCGTCATCATCGTCGTCTTTGCCATGGGGCTCTTCCGCATCCTCAACCGCTGGGTGGAGGTCTCCAAGTGAGCGCGGTCGAGGCATTACCGGCGGCTCGCTCGCCTGGGTTCTTCGAGGCGCTGGCGCCCGGCGGCAGACGCGCGCTCTTCGTGCTCGGCCTGATCGCCGTCTGCCTGCTGTTCGCCTTCCCGGTCTTCTGGCTGGT
>VBAB01000340.1 GCA_005888525.1 Alphaproteobacteria bacterium | reverse complement strand
CGAGGAGGTGCTCGTGCTCTATCCGCAGGACGGCTACTGGCGCCTGCGGCCCCTGGCGCCCGCCGGCATGGCGCCGACCGCCTTCGGGTCGTCCTTCCTGATCGGTCCGGTCGAGGTGGAGGGGCGCCCGATCGTCAAGATCAAGGAGGTCGCCTTCGATCCCAAGTCGCGCAGCTTTACGCTGCAATTTGAACGAGGCGGCACGGCAAGCGTGCGGATGGCGAAGACGGATCAGAGCCGGCACACGCTCGATGTCGCCTTCGACAAGGGCGTGGAGGGCCGCCCGTTCGCCGCCCTGCGCTCCATGTACGTAACGGAGTTCACCAACGACGTGGCCCGCATCGCCGTGCGCGAGAAGGGGGCGAAGGGCTGGCGCGAAGACGGCATCATGGCCTTCAAGCGCGCCGCCGCCACCGACGTGTGGGCCGGCCGCGTCTCCCCCTCGCGCCACAACACCTCCTCGCCCGACATGCTGTTCGGCGCGTTCGCGAACGGCACCCCGGCGTCGCCGGCCAAGTAGTAATGCGGAGTCCGGTTGCTCCGAGCATCCCCGCGCAGGAGGGGACCCACGCAAGCAGCTGGCGTGGATGCCCGTCTACACGGGCATGACGGCGGATCACCGGCCCCGAAAGAGCCCGCTCAGGATGCCCGACTTCTTCGGCTCCGCGGCAGCGGCCACCATCTCGGGCGGCGGCGCGCCGTAGGGCTGCGTGCCCTTGCCGTTCCCCGCCGTCACGGCGCCCGGATCGGCGCCCACCCGGCCGGCGCGCCGGTCGGCCTCGCTCTCGCGTGCGAGGCTGAAATCGAAGTGGATGCTGGGCAGCCCCTTGATCGGGCAGGCCGGATCACCCTCCTTGACGTGCGCCACGAGATCGGCGGAGGCACCGAACACGACGTCGTCGTCGAGATGCGCGTCACCGGCGAGATAGAGCGCCGTGACCAGCTCGCGGTAGCCCGGTGCGCTGATCAGGAAGTGGATGTGCGCCGGGCGCATGCCGTGGCGTTTCTGGGACATGACCATCTGCCCGACCGGGCCGTCGAGCGGGATGAAATAGCCGAGCGGCCGCACTGTGCGGATGAGGTAGTCGCCCTTGTCGTCGGCATTGAAGATGCCGCGGCAATCGATCTCCTCGATGCCGTTCTGGATGTCGTAGCGCCCGTCGGCCGCCGTCTGCCACACCGTCACCTGGGCACCCGGGATGGGTGCCCCCTGCGCGTTGGTGATGCGCCCGTACATGGCGACTTCGGCGCCGTCGGTCTTCTTGGCGATCTGGGCGCCGCTTTCGAATTTCGGAGTGCTCTTGCGGAAGAAGGGGCCGAGCAGGCTGGCGCTGGTCGCCTCCTCCACCTTGGTCTTGTCATGCATGATGTTGACCAGCGCGGAGAGGCCCATCGTATCCGAAAGCAGAATGAACTCCTGCCGGGCCGGCGTGCAGGCCTGGCCGACCTTGGTCATGAACTCGATGCCCTTGATCCATTCGGCCGGCGTGAGATTGACCTCGCGCGCAAAGGCGTGCAGGTGCCGCACGGCCGCTTCCATGACCTGCTTCATGCGTGGGTCCGGCGTGGCCGACATCTGCTCGATCACGGCGTCGGTGATGGTCAGCGGTGTGTATGCGCGCATCGGCGTTCTCCCTTGAACCGAACCGTGGGGCCGAACGATGTCGGCCGCTCGTGCCTTGGTGACCGGCCGTGGGCGCAAATTGCGCATCCCACTCGCGCCGCTCGGTGCATCGATTGATTTGCCAGCGTCTTCCAACGCCCAGGCCCTGTCAAGCAACGGGAGTGGATTGAGCAGTGGGACGGCGTCACCGGTACTCGGCGATCGCTGCATCCGTGGCGGCAAGCTCGCTCTCGATGTCGAGGGGCGGGCAGCCTTTGCCGATGAACGTTCGATGCAGCGAGCGGACATGGGCGTGCTCGCGATCATACTCCTCCAGGGAGGCGAGCCCCTTGGTCGAGCCGCCGAACCAGCGGCCAACGGCCTGCACCGCGGTCGGGGCAGCGGCCTCCCGCTCCACCTTGGCCTTGTCGGGCAGCGATTTCAGAACCTGCAGCCGGCCCCAGATGTTGTTGGACAGCCGGCCGCAGTCCAACGTCTGCTCGCTGCTGTCGAGAGTGTAGGTGCCGTCCTTCTGCAAGCCTATCGACGCATTGGCGCATCCGGCAGCCAATGTGCAGGCAAGGAGGACAGCGTGCAGCGCCGCTCGCGAGAAGCAGCACGCCATGCCGCGATCCGATGGTCGCACGACACGCACGGGGCGGAAGCCTTCAGCAGTTCGGCACCAATTTGACTGCCACCTCAGTGGACCGATTAGACAACTCTTAACTCATCAGCACGAAATGTCGGAATTTCGACTGCGCCGATATCATCCCATTGCCATGATTCGCCGGCACGGGCACGTGTGCACCACCTTACCCACTACCATCCCGCTTCCATCAACGACGGGTCAATGCGCGCCGCTCCTCGTCGTCGAGCTGTCGCGCCTCCTCCTCCAGCATGATCGGAATTCCATCGCGAATCGGATAGGCGAGGCTCGCGGCCCGGCTGATCAGCTCCTGCCGGGCCTCGTCATAGAGCAGCGAAGTCTTCGTGCGCGGGCAAACCAGGATCTCGAGCAGCCGCGGATCGATGCGGTTGATCCTGTCGTCATTGTTGGGCTCGTCGGCCATGGCACCTTCACTTCCTCACTGCAGCGTCGAACCCGAGCCGCCGGCCCCCGCCGCCAGCTCCATCTCGGCCAGCGCGATCAGCGCCTCGGCACGCGCCTTGAGCGTGGGGGCCTCGAGCAGCGCCTGCTTTTCCTCCGGCTCGTAGGGACTGGCAATGGCAAGCATATTGACGAGCATTTCGCTCGGGGACTTGGAGATCGCCGACCAGTCGGCGCGCTGCTGGCGCGCCTCCAGGTAGGCCTTGAGCGCGGCGAGAAGGCTCTGGCGGTCCACGTCGTTCTCGCCGCTGCCGGCAATGAAATCACCCGAGAAGCGCTCGAAGTCGACCGTGCAGATGCGATAGGGCTTGGGGCTCGCCGCCTCGCCCTCCAGCGTACAGCGGGCGATACCGGTGAGCACGATGGCGAGGCGCCCGTCGTCCAGCTCCTGATAGGCCGTGACGCGCCCCACGCAGCCGACCCGGCGCAGCCCGACCGTCTTGCCAGCGGGCGATTCGTCGCTGTCCGCGGAGACCGGCTGCACGATGCCCAGCACACGCGAGGTCGACATCACGTCGTCGAGCATCGCCAGATAGCGCGGCTCGAACACGTTGAGCGGCAAGCGCGCGCGCGGCAGCAGAATGGCCCCGCGCAAAGGAAAGAACGGGATGCGCTGCGGCAGGTCCGCGGGGCCACGATAGCGCTCGGCGAGGGTGCCCAAGACGTGTATCCGTGCCTCAAGAAAAAAGGATCGACGACAGGCGGCGCCGTCCGTCGAGCGTGGCTGCGTCCTTCGGACCCCAGGCGTCGAATAACTGCACCAGCTGCTTGCGCGCGGCCTCCTCGTTCCACTTGCGGTCGCGGCGAATGCTCGCCAGCAGCTGGTCGACGGCCTGCTCCTTCTTGCCACCCGCCGCCAGCGCCATCGCATAGTCGATGCGCGCCTGGTGGTTGGCGGGCTCGGCCTTCACGGTAGCTTCGAGCTTGGAGACGTCGCCGGCGCTGGCGGCCATTTTGGCCAAGTCGAGGGCGGCGCGCACGCTGGCGACGGCGGCGGTCTCGCGCTTGTCGGGCGGCACCAGGCCGATCGTCTGCTCGGCACGTGCCACGTCACCGCTCTTGAGATAGCACCTGGCCAGGCCCGCAAGCGCGGCAACGTTCTGCGGGTCCTCCTGCAGGACAGCCGCGTAGACTTCGGCCGCTCCCTGCAGGTCACCCGCCTCCAGCGCCTTGTCGGCGGCCTCGACGGCGGCCGCCGCGTCGGTCGCCGCCTCCTCGCCCAGCAGGCGATCGACGAACGCCTTCACGGCGCTCTCGGGCTGCGCGCCCATGAAGCCGTCGAGCGGTCGGCCGTCGCGGAAGGCATAGACGGTCGGCAGAGACTGCACACGCAACTGGCTGGCGATGGTCTGGTTCTCGTCGACGTTGATCTTCACCATGCGCACCTTGCCGTTCTGTGCGCGCACGACCTTCTCGATGATGGGAGTGAGCTGCTTGCAGGGGCCGCACCAGGGCGCCCAGAAGTCGACCAGCACCGGCACCTGGCGCGAGGCCTCGATGACGTCCTTGGCGAAGGTCGCTGCGGTCGTATTCTTGACGATCTCGCCGCCCGCCGGCTGAGCCGCGTCGCCCGACTTGCCCAATCCGAAAACCATGTTCTTCTCCAGGCCCCTGCCCATCATGGGCGCAAGTGTCTTCTACGCCGTCGAAGCTCTCAGCCGCCCGGCGCCGTCACGGCTGCGCTGGCCACCGCGATAATACGCGGCTCGTGGCCGCAGGCGCGGATGAACGAAACGAGGTCCTCGCGCGCGATGTTGGTCGTCGCCGTGTTCTCCAGCGGGTGATAGTTGAGCCGCTCGTGGCGCATCATATCGGCATCGAGAATGACCGTCACGCGCCGGGCTTTGTCATTGATCAACGCGAAAGGCGTGACGGAGCCGGCGGGGATGCCCAACACCTCCATGAGCAACTCCGGCCGCCCGAAGCTCAGACGATCCGCGCCCAGCGCTCTGGGCAGCGTCTTGAGGTCG
>VBAB01000339.1:3228-10304 GCA_005888525.1 Alphaproteobacteria bacterium | reverse complement strand
TCGTACGCACGCATAGCAATGCTCATCTGCTCCTGCTCTTCTCGCAGCACTGGAGCGATTTCATCGTCGCTGACATCGGCGATCTCGGGCACTTCAAAAGACGTTTTTTCCATGCGCTCCGCCTCGACACGGGCCAGCCGGACCAGCAAACCCAGCTGCGTTCGAACCAAGACCTTGACGCGCTCCTCCGCGACGGCGAGATCGGCTAGTGCCGTGCCAGGACGCAGGTCCGGTAAGCCGACCCCACCAGCCAATGCGATGGCGCTCATTCCCGACAGGCCGAAGCGAAATGGATAGCTGCCTGGCGTACGTACATCGCCGAGCACGAAGATCGGCCTAAATTCGTTGACGCGAACACTGACATTTGGATTCTTGATGAAACCGGCGGCCAAGCGCTCCGTCAGCCGCCGGCGGCATTCTTCGATCGTGGACTGGCCAACGTGCACCGCCCCCAACAGGGGCATCTGGATTTCACCCGCTCCGTCGATCAGGAAGTCACCCGAAAGGTCCGCCTGGCCGAACACGGTGACCGTGATGCGGTCGCCTGGCGCGAGAGTGTAGCCGCGCAAGTCGTCGCCTGGCCCTTTGGCCTCGACTGCTCCAGCCAATAAGACGATGACCGCAACGGTCAAGAATTTGATGAGTGGCATACGCACCGTTCCCGACCTCCAATCCAATGCCAACGGACCAGGCTGGGCGACCGTGATTGACGCGAGTTTTCCGATTTGCCGGCTCGCAGCTCGATGGCAGCCCGCCACGTCCCCAGCCGTGTCTCAATCCACGAGCGAGGTTGAAAGTGTACGAATGCCAAGCTCCCGGACGGAGGGCAATTCGGTCGCCCATCGCACTCCCAAAAGGCGTACCCCGGAATGGGCATGTGGCGCGCCAGCTCGATACTGGCCTCGCAGAAAGGCACATCAGTGCCGGCCGTCGGCTCGAATGGCTACCCCCAATGGATGCGCAGGCATTCGCTCGATGCCTCGGACGCACCGGTTGGCGACGCGGATCACAGCCCCGCTTTAAGCGCTCACCGAACCGCCCGAGCGAGCGCCTGCACATGACCGCGTTTCGAGGCCGCTGGCAGATCCGGCGGCAAGTGGGAATTGACGGTCGGAGTGGAGTGAGACAACTGCGCGATGTTCATGACCTACGGCGAGGCCGCGAACCACCTCCCCCTGAGGGCCTCGTGCAAGCGTGGCTGAAGCGAGCAATCGGCAAGGATGGCATCATTACCTGAAGCGGCAGGAATTCACCAACATACCATGGGAAGGTGGCAGCGGGCGATGGTGCAACATAAGAATGACCGGCACTTGACGTTGGGGAATGCACATGATGTTCCGGGCCGGCGACTGGGTGGAAGTGCGGAGCAGAGAAGAGATACTGGCGACGCTCGACAAGGACGGCCGCCTCGAGCAGCTCCCGTTCATGCCCCAGCTCTTTCAGTATTGCGGTCAGCGGTTCAAGGTCACCAAGCGCGCGGACAAGACTTGCGATACCGTCACCGGCTCCGTCACCGGCCGCTACGTCGGCCGCCGCATGACCAATGCCGTGCATCTCGAGCACCGCTGTGACGGTCAGGCCTATGGCGGCTGCCAGGCCGGCTGCCTGATCTTCTGGAAGGAAGCGTGGCTCAAGCCCATCGGCAAGGAGACTGCGCCTGAGGTAGACGCAGATGTTCGTCTGTCAAACCGAACACACGCATGCACCGAGGCCGACGTGCTGCGGGCAACACGCGTCGATCTGCCCGGAGAAAAGGTGCGATACGCGTGCCAGGCCACTGGGCTGCTCGAATTTACCAGTGCGCTCAAGTGGTGGGACGTTAAGCAGTACGTGCAAGCTTACCGTTCGCGCAATGTCTCCCTCAGTGAGTTGCTCCGTGGTCTTGCGTACTTGTTCTACTTCTATGGCACGATGGCCGGGAGCGAGCGCTTCGGGAAGCCATCCCGGTGGCTGTACGATCGCTTCCAGACGATCTGGGGCGGGTTTCCATTCCCCAGAAGGACCGGGTCAATCCCCGTCGGACAGCTGACGCCCAGGGCCGATCTGAATCTACGGTCCGGCGAGGTCGTGCGGATGAAGTCTTACGCGGACATCCTGGCCACACTCGACCAAGCCTCATCGAACCGGGGTCTGAAATTTGATGCCGAGTTCGTTCCGTACTGCGGCAGGACGTTTCGAGTTCTCCGGCAGGTAGAGCGTTTCGTCGACGAAAAGACCGGCTTGATGCGAACGCTGAAGACACCTGCCGTCATCCTGGACGGCGTCTACTGCAAATCGCTGTTTGCCGGGCAGCGCATGTTTTGTCCGCGCGGCATCTATTTGTGGTGCCGCGAGATCTGGCTCGAGAGAGTTTCGGAAAGCACCGTCACCCAAACCGCGCAATCGGCGGAGGACGGCTGCCACGCTGCACTAACAACCGCACTCGGTGCGACTCCGCAGCGGACTACGTCGCCAATCGTCCCGACCATGCAAACCCAATCAGGCTTGGCGCAATCACCCTGGGTTGACGCCACGTGCCCGCACCCGATAGGCGCCGGGCCCGCTCCGGGGCTCGACTCCTCACCGTAGAGGTACACCATTTGCCCTGTAGGGCAGCTTATCCGTGCAATCTACAGTCCCAACGGGCTACGATGGAACTCGAGGGCGGCATATGAAGAATGCGCTGGTTTGCGGTGCGGGTGGCTTTATTGGGTCGCATCTGGTCGCCCGATTGAAGAGGGAGGGATTTTGGGTACGAGGGGTAGACCTCAAGTTCCCTGAATTCACCGAGACGCTGGCAGATGACTTCGTCATCGCCGACCTGCGCGAAGTCGAGAATTGCCGCGACATCATCGATCGCCGTTTCGACGAAGTCTATCAGCTGGCGGCCGACATGGGGGGCGCGGGATACATTTTCACGGGCGCAAACGACGCCGACATCATGCACAATTCGGCCACCATCAATCTCAACATCCTAGACACCTGCAAGAAGCGGAATATCAAGCGGATCTTCTACTCTTCCTCCGCATGCATGTATCCTGACTATAATCAGACTGATCCCTCCGCGCCGGTGACCCGTGAGGACAGCGCCTACCCGGCCAATCCCGACAGCGAATATGGTTGGGAAAAGCTGTTCAGCGAGCGTCTATACCTGGCCTACAACCGTAATTTCGCGATGCAGACGAGGGTCGCTCGATATCACAATATCTTCGGTCCACAGGGCACCTGGACGGACGGCAAGGAGAAGGCGCCGGCAGCTGTGTGCCGCAAGGTGGCGGAAGCCAGGAGCGGCGGCGCGATCGAGCTCTGGGGCGATGGCGAGCAGACGCGCTCGTTTCTCTATATCGACGAATGCTTGGAGGGCACGCTCCGTCTGACGCGCTCGACCTTCGCCGGTCCGGTCAACATCGGCTCCGAAGAGATGGTATCCATCAACCAGCTGGCCAAACTGGTCATGGAGATCGCCGGGAAACGCCTCGCCATCAAGCACATCCCGGGCCCTCTCGGCGTGCGCGGCCGCAACTCGCACAACCAGCTCATACAAAAAATGCTGGACTGGAAGCCATCACAATCGCTGCGCAAGGGCCTGGAAAAATTGTATCCGTGGATCGAGGAGCAGGTATCGGCCACCCGCGGCAGCAACTCTCACGCCCGCCCCGCCGCCGCGGCGTTCAAGCCTTTCACCGGTGTCGCAGCAGAGCGCAGCAACGCATCCTGAAATCGGTCACTGCGCTGCGGGCGTCAGCGCATTGATAGGCCGAGCGCTGGCGAGATCTAGCAGATCACAATGAACTCCAGCGATAAACTACTGGTGCGGTCCGAAGCAACCTCGGACAATGTTTGGCCGACGCTCATTATTTTTATTGGGCTGCTGATTGTCGAATTTATAACGACGTCGTATCTGTTTTCGTACCAGCCAGATTATCTTACAAAATGGGAAAACCCGGTTGTCTATGTAAAATATCTGATCTACGCGGGCATCACCTTCCTCGTCATTTTTGCAGTCGTGGCATGGCCTAAGCGCGACATCTTCCTTGAGCTGTGGCGGGCTTCTGTGAGCGGCTCCTCCCAAGCGGGGCGCATCGTATTCAATCTCGCCATTTTTGCGGTACTCACGATCGCAACGAGCGCATTCAGCCGGTATGCACAGGCTTCGCAAGAATTTCCGTGGCTGGTGTTCTCAGCGTACATGCTCCTACTTTGCATCGCTGGCGCTTCACTAGCCATGGTCGTCGCGCCACCTGGGTTTTGGCTCAACTCCATTCGGGCGGGCTATCCAGAGGTTTTCGTTGTCGCATCCGCCTCCATCTTCTTGCTGCTGATTAGCCTGCTAGCGCAGGAGAGTTGGGCCGTTCTGGCTAAAGCCACTTTGTTTGTTTCGTATTGGATCCTTCGCCTTTTCTGGAGCGATCGTGAGATCATATTCGATGTCGAGCAAAAACTCCTGGGCCTCGGTGATTTTGGCGCCGTGGTGGGCTCCGAGTGCTCGGGATATGAGGGCATAGGGCTCGTGATCGTTTTCTTGGTGGTCTATCTGCGTGGATTTCGCCACCTGTATCGGTTTCCGCACGCCCTGCTACTCTTTCCGATCGCGATTTGTGCTGTCTGGCTCCTGAACGCGGTCAGGATTTCGGCCCTCGTGGCCATCGGAGCCCGCATCTCGCCGGAGGTGGCCGTTGACGGCTTTCATTCCATCGCCGGCTGGTTGGGTTTTCTCGCTGTCACCGTCAGTGTCATGCTGGCGTCGCACAAGATCGCGTTTTTCAGCGCGCCCGGTACTGGTGCTGCCTCGTCCAGTCCTCCTTCTCGGTCCCAACGTGAGTTGCAGGGGCTGCTCGCACCGTTTCTAGCCTTGATGGCCGCTACCCTGCTGGCTGCCATGTTCGCACCGAACGATCAGTGGCTCGTGGGTCTGAAGGTCGTCCTCGTCGGAGGAGCGATCTGGTTGTTCAGGGACATCGCCTTGCGCATGGCCTGGCGGATGTCGCCGGTCGCCATTGCTGCGGGCATCGGAGTTGGCATCCTTTGGATTGCAACGGATCCGATGGCCAATCCGCGCGGCTCGCTGCCGGTTTGGCTCGGCTCTCTGCCTTGGTGGCTTGCACTCGTTTGGGTCGCTCTGCGCGCTATCAACACGGTCGTGCTAGTGCCTATCGCGGAGGAGCTGGCGTTCCGCGGTTACCTCTATCGGGCGATTGCCGGACGGGGTTTCGACGGAAACTCCCCCTATCGGTTCAATTGGTTGGCGCTCTGCATCTCATCGCTCCTGTTTGGCATCATGCATCAAAGATGGATCGCCGGCGCCTTGTCCGGCGCGGTGTACTGCCTCCTCGTCTGTCGTAGCAACAAGCTCGCCGACGCCGTGGTCGCACATGGCTTTTCGAATGCCGCAATCGTTTTTTGGGCAATCGCCGCCGGCCAGTATAGCTTGCTTTAGCTGTCCTTCGGGCGGCCACACAGCGACGTCAATCCGAGCGTGTGCATGCGAGGAGGTTTTGTGCCTTGCAGGCCAAAGGCTACATCGCGCGCGGCTGGCTGGTGATCGACGCCACGATCTTTGGCCTGACGAACAGGAAACCCATCGGCGTGTCGCGAACCAGCCGGAACAGCAGCAATGCACCAATCACCCCAGCGGCTGTCGTCACCAGCGCTGCCATGTCGGCGAGCCACATCGGCAGGACCTTCAGCAGCAGGACCCGCGTCGGCCCGATGAACAGCGGGAATGCAAGGTAGATGACGATCGAGTGGCGACCGCAATAGGCGAGCGCGCGCCCGCGGCCGCTGCGGGCCAGCAGCACGCTGGAGGTGATTACCGCCAGAATGCCGGCGAACGCGAAGGGCAGGTCGGACCATGCCGCAAGCGCCAGTTCCGACTCGACGCCCAGCCAATTGACCCAGGCCCACACCGTCAGCCCGGCCAACAGCAGCGGTGCGGGTTGGTGCGCGATCCGATCCGCGAGAGCCAACAGCAATGGAGCCGCGGCGTAGCCGGCGTAGAAGAACACGAAGCGGTCGGCGAACTCGTCGACGACAAGCGAGACCGTGTGCGGGGCCAGTACATGCAGGATGGCAGCGCCGATGAGGACGACCGGTTTAGGCACGTCGCGCAGCAGCTTCGTGGCAACGAAAAAGAGGGCCAGCAGGTAGATGAACCAGAGCGTGCCGAAGGGCTGGACGTAGCTGAGCAGATAAGCCGACGCTGCGCCGTTCAAACCCAGCTCGCGCACCATGGCCGGAGCCTTCATCGCGAATTGGATATTCAGCCACAGGACATAGAAGTAGGCGAAGTGGACAACCTTGGTGTCGAGATAGGCGCGCCACGGCCGGTCGATGCGAGCCGCCAGGAACAAACCCGAGATCAAGAAGAAGTCCGGCATGCGAAATGGCCGTGCCCAGTCGATGAATCCGTGCAGCGAGGTGCTGGTGCCGATCGTTCTCTCGACCCCGAAGGTCGAGTGCATCATGACGACCAGGACGATGCAGATGCCCTTGGCCACATCGACCCAGTCCAGTCGGCCCGTTGCGTCGTCTCGAGACATTCTGCAGTACCACCGCTCTTTTGTTCAGCCCACGACGGGGACACCCGCAAGCTGAGCATGATGCGCCCCGGCGCACGACGGCGTGACCGTGGGGTGGTTAATGAGCGACAAGCCCATACTTGTCGTTAACCTCAACCTCCGTCCCAAGTTGACGCATTGTTTGGTAAGTATACTTTTTTGAGCGCAGCTTCAGCGCGGCTGCGGAAAGCTCACCAGAGATTGAGGAGGAGAGAGACGTGCGTATAGGGATCAGACTGGCACTGGCGGCAACCATGACCGTGATGGCTTCAGGTCCGACATTTGCAAGCTTCTGGCAGTGTGGCGTACCGGAAATCGACGCCTCGGCAGGTGTTTCGGCGCTCGCCGCTCTCGGTTGTCTTGCTGTGATCGCATACAACCGGTTTTCCCACCACCTTTCGCAATAGCGCCCGCGCTAGGCGAACCGCGGTTTCCGAGACCAGGCAGGACGCATAGCTAATCCTTCTTGTCCACCCGATCTCGGATGCGATCCTCCACCCACCTTGGCGAATGTGCCAAGGTGGGTAAGCCGTTGGAGGA
>VBAB01000339.1:0-3203 GCA_005888525.1 Alphaproteobacteria bacterium | reverse complement strand
TCCTTGCTTGCGCTCGGTGCTTTGTGCGGTTCCTATCACCCTTGCATCTGGCGAAGGCGCCCGCCACGAACGTTCGGCAAGCCGCGCTCATCGTCCTACGCCGACCAAAGTATACCTCCCAGGCGCTCTCGTCGCGGGGCCTTCTACAGGCGCCGAAGCGTGGCAAACAAGTGAGACATCAGCGTCAAGCGGCGATGACGGTTCGAGGTGGTCGGATGCACGCGCCGATCGTCGTGCGTTTACCGCGACAGTAATCCTCCGATGGTTCAACCGGCCAATCGCAGGCCATCACCTATTTCATTGCTGGCAAGCCCGACCTCAAACTGACTGCGTGAGATAACGGCAACCCTCTTAACGGTCTTTTAATCAATTCCTTCAGCACCGACCGCCGATCTCCTACCGTGCTGGCGCGAGGATGGGAAGCGTCGTCGATCAGGCAGTGTTCCAGGTTTGAATGGGCCTTCCCCTGTGTGTGTTGGGAGGAGTGGGTGAAAAAGCGAGTTCTAGTCACGGGCGGGGCCGGTTTTCTCGGTTCGCATTTGTGCGGTTTCTTGTTGAACCAAGAATGCGAAGTACTGTGCGTGGACAACTATTTTACGGGTACGCGCAGGAATATCGAGCCTTACCTGGATCATCCCGCATTCGAGGTCATACGCCACGACGTAACGTTTCCCCTGTACGTCGAGGTCGACGAGATATTCAACCTGGCCTGCCCTGCATCACCGATCCACTACCAACACGATCCGGTTCAGACGACGAAGACCAGCGTGATGGGCGCCGTCAATATGCTGGGTCTCGCCAAAAGGTTGCGCGCGCGCATTCTCCAAGCCTCGACCAGCGAGGTCTACGGCGACCCGGATGTGCATCCGCAGACCGAAGACTACCGCGGCCTCGTGAATGTCGCAGGACCACGTGCTTGCTACGACGAGGGTAAGCGCTGCGCCGAGACGCTGTTCTACGATTACCACCGACAGCACAAGCTGCCGATCCGGGTGGCGCGCATCTTCAATACCTATGGTCCCCGCATGCACCCGCAGGACGGACGGGTGGTGTCCAACTTCATCGTCCAGGCGCTGAAGGGCGAGCCGATCACGATCTTTGGCGATGGCAGCCAGACGCGCTCCTTCTGCTATGTCGACGATCTCGTCGAGGGCCTAGTCCGGCTCATGAATGCGGCGGATCTCTCGGTCCCCGTCAATCTCGGCAATCCCACCGAGCTGACGATCGGCGGTTTGGCGAGCCTTATCGTCGATCTGGTCGGCTCGCGATCCAAGATCGAGCTGCGGCCGCTGCCCCAAGACGATCCACGCCAGCGATGCCCGGACATCACGCGCGCCCGCGAGGCCCTGAAATGGCAGCCGCGCGTCGGGCTCGAGGATGGCTTGAAGCGCACGATCGGCTATTTCGATCAATTGCTCTGCAAGAGCGACGAGAAGGTACTGCACCTTTCGCGGAGAGCTCTCGCTTGATGACGGGCCAGGCTACATGCGCGCAACTCGCGGGCCTATCGATCGTCGTAACGTTCGTTGTGTTCTCGGGCGCGCAGCTTAACCGCACCCCGAGCGTGAGGGGCGAGACCGCAGGCGCTGTATGAGTGAAACCCATCAGGTGCTGCCGACTCCGTCCATCCTCGCTCTGGGCCAGGACGGCGCATTGCGCTTCCGAGTTCACGTCCCGAGCAGTCTGAAGAGCGTCGGGCGGAAACTGGCGGTGGGGGTAGCGCTCATCGGCGCCGATCTCGTCGCCGCCTGGCTGGCAGCCGGGCTGGCTGGTTTCGCGGTTGAATTTGCACTCCCCGCGCTTGGCCAGAAGCCGACGCACTTGCCCGTCGAGCTGCTCGTGTTGGTCTTCCTCACGCTCGGACTTTACTTCGGCCCGGGGGAAAGTCCCTTTGCACGCTTTCGGCTCCGGGGCATCGGGATCATTCTTTTCGTCGCGCTCGATTGCCTTGCGATGGGCAGGAACGGGGGAATGCTGACACTTGTTGCGGAGGCGGCATTGATGTCTCCGCTGCTCCTCGTGCTCGGCCTCTACCTAGAGGCGTTTACCCGGCACATCGCCATGAAATGCGGGCTGTGGACTGCGCCGACGGTGCTCATCGGGTGCGGAGAGGATGCGCAGCGGCTCTGCCGCACGCTCATCGCCCAGCCCGAGCTCGGACTGAAGCCGGTGGGGTTTCTCCGGACGCCGGCGGACGATGACGCCCACGTGTCCACGCTGCCCGTGCCTGTGCTGGGCACGATCGAGGAGTTCGCACGCATAGGTCAACGCGTCGAAGTGGCGATCCTGACATCCCCGGAGCAGTTGGCGATCGCAAACGCCGTCTCGGACCGTTTGCCACCGGCGCAGCTGATCCTGCTCAACGACGCGCAAGAGATCCAGACCCTCTGGCTGCGCACGCGCTCGCTGGGCAACGCGGTCGGCATCCAGTTCAAGCGTGATCCTTATCTCTCCCAGAACCGCGTACTGAAGCGGGCGCTCGATCTCGCCATTGCGCTTCCCGCCGCTCTCTTCTCGCTGCCGCTGATCGGCGCACTCGCCCTGACGATCTGGATGGTCGATCGCCGCTCACCCTTCTACGTGCAGCCGCGCGTTGGCAGGCGGGGCCGGCCGATCAACGTCCCCAAGCTGCGCACCATGTACTGCGACGCCCAGAGCCGGCTGGAGGAGTACCTGCGCTGCAATCCGCACGCGCGCAGCGAGTGGGAGCGCTACTTCAAGCTCTCGAACGACCCGCGCATACTCCCGCTCGTCGGCAATCTGATCCGTCGAATGAGCCTCGACGAGTTGCCGCAGTTGTGGAGCGTAATCGTCGGCGACATGAGCCTGGTTGGTCCGAGACCGTTTCCGCAGTACCACATGAACAGCTTCGATGCCGATTTCCGGCATGTGCGCACCATGGTCCCACCGGGGCTGACTGGCCTATGGCAGGTGTCCGCGCGCAGCAACGGCGATCTGAGCGTGCAGCGGACGTTGGACACCTTCTATATTCGCAACTGGTCCATCTGGCTGGACCTTTACATCATCTTCCAAACGGTCCTGGCCGTTGTGAGCGCGAAGGGGGCCAAGTAGCTCGCAGGCCAGCGTTCCCAGCGGCACGGTCGCGGCGGACATCCGGCGCTTGCGTCATTGCCTGCAGCGCCGGTCCAATCCGCCTTGTGTCTCTGCAGGTTTCACCACCGCCGAAATGGCGGCGTAACGGA
>VBAB01000338.1 GCA_005888525.1 Alphaproteobacteria bacterium | reverse complement strand
ATGGTTCGGCTGGCGGCATCCTCATTGTATTGGGCGACGGTCTTGCCAGCCGTCTGCAGACGGCGCTCATGAAATGGCGTGAAAATGGGACCCGGGCATACAGCGTTGACGCGGATGCCTTCCCCTCCGTGATCCATCGCCAAGCCGCGCGTCAACCCGGCTACAGCGTGTTTCGCGGTGTCATACTGGAGGTTGTTGCCTCCTGCAACGATCGAGCGGACCGATGCCACGTTCACGATGCTACCGCCGCCCACGCGCCGCATGGCCGGGATGGCACCTTTGGCGCAATAGGCATAGCTCTTCAAATTGACACTTAGGATCTCATCCCAGCTCTCCGCTGTGGCCTCCACGACCGTCTGATACATCCGGATCCCCGCGTTATTGACCAGAATATTCAGTCGACCAAATCGCTTCACAGCATGCTCAATAAACGCAAGACAGGAAGACTCGCGGCCGACATCCGCCTCGAAAAAATCCACTCTGCCTTCAGCAGCGATTTCTGCCGCCACACGATTTCCGCGCACTGCATCGCGGTCGGCAAAGGCCACCTGGGCGCCCTCTGCGATGAAGCGCCGCACGGTGGCTTCCCCGATACCCGAAGCACCCCCGGTCACGGCAGCCACCATTCCATCCATCTTTCCCATTGGCGAGTCCTCTTCTGTTCACCCAGGAGGATACGAACCGAAAATAGCGCGGTACAAGAACCAATTGATCCGCCGAAATTCGCTCCGGTGACTGGCGCCAAGATGATGGGCTCAGCCCTTGCCGACACCGCCTAGAAAGTCGCGGGTCCAGCCGGCATAGTCGGCCGAGCGAGTCACCTTGGCCATTAGCTCATTGGAAGCGAGATTCTTCAGGTCCGCCGGCGCGGTGCCGTCGCGTAGCGCCTTCAAGGTATCATGGATGGCCCGCACTGCCGCCTGGAAGGGCTGGTGGCCCTGCAGCGACACGCGCACGCCCTTGCTGGCGAGATACGCGCGGTCCCCGAGGATGGCGCCACCCCCGAGGATGATGGGGATGCGCAGCTGCTCCGCCGCAGCCTCGAGCTGCTCCTTGGTCTTGATGCCGACGAGGAACATGGCATCGACGCCCGCCGCTTCGTAAGCCTTGGCGCGTCTGATCGCATCCTCGACGCCGGTGATGGCCATGGCGCTCGTGCGTCCTGCAATCGCCAGGTCTGGGTCGCTCCGCGCCGCCAAGGCGGCCCTCATCTTGCCTACGCCCTCCTCGAGGGAGAGCAGCTCCGCCTTGTCCGAGGGGCCGTACCCCCGCGGCAGGTCCGTATCCTCGATGGAGAGAGCCGCCACGCCGGCGGTCTCCAGCTCCTCCACCGTACGCATAACGTTGAGGGCGTTGCCGTAGCCGTGGTCGGCGTCGACCAGCAGCGGCAGCTCGGCCGCCCGGCCGATGCGATAGGCCTGATCGGCGAACTCGCTCAGCGTCAGCACGATGAGGTCGGGCGCACCGAGCACGGCCAGCGACGCCACCGAGCCGGCAAACATGCCCAATTCGAAACCCAGATCCGCGGCAATGCGCGCGGAGACGGCGTCGTGCACGGAGGCAGGATGCACGCACGCTCCCCCAGTCAGAATTCCGCGAAACCGCGTGCGGCGAGCGCTCCAGCGCGACGGCATTTGATCCTCCGTGATGCGGTAAGAGTTTAGAGGTCTTCTGGGCTGCGCTCCTCGCCGATTGGGCATGGTGGCCTCGGCGCCACGCGACAGCAGGGCATGGAGAACATGGGAAATTATCCAGTGCAAGAGAAGTTGCGATACAGCCTCCTGCACAAGACGCTCGCGGTTCTCTGAACAGCGGGCATCGTCTCTGACGCGTAAAGAGGTGGCGAAACAAATGTCCGGTCATGCATAGCCGTGCCCCGGTGGACGTTGAAGCTCCTGGCGATAGAGCGGGGGCGAGCGGAGTGATGGACGCAGCGGCATGTTCCCAGATAGCATCTTGCTTCGAACGGGAATGAGGCATCACATGGCCAACATCGTCCAGTACCGCGCTCATGTCGTTGCCGGCGGCTTCCCGCCCGGCTCCAGTGCCGGTCACGACCACGACTATGCCCGCCTTCGGCTCCTCACGCTGTTGGCCGAGAGACAAATTCCGGCTTCCGTCGCCAACGACTTTGCCGACATGGAAAAATGGCTGCCCGTGAGCCAGCTGCTCGTCACCTACGTCGCCGGTCCGTACCCGAGTGCCGAGCAGTGCACTCAATTGAAATCCTGGCTCGAGGCCGGCGGCCATTGGCTGGCGCTTCACGGCACCAGCGGTGGGCGTGCCGAGCGCGTGGAGGGCCTGACGCAACGCCGCACTGTGAGAACCGAGCATCATGCATTGCTCGGCAGCATGTTCCTGACGCATCCGCCAGCATGTCGATTTCGCGTCGATGTGCGTGATGCGGAGCACCCGGTCACGCAAGGGCTCGGCAAGTCGTTCGAGGTCGAGGACGAACCCTACTTCATCGAGCTTCAGGCCCCTGCCCCAGCGCAGATCCTGTTGACGGCTGACTACGGCGCAGCGGGCAGATGGCCGGTGGTCGAGAAGCTCTACGGCACCGACACATCCGTGCAATCCGACGGCAAGACTCGCGTGCTCGGCTACACGCGCCAGGTCGGCGGCGGCAACGTGACTTACTTGGCGCTCGGCCACTGCCACAACCCGTACTCGCGCATGGGTCGGGCCTCCGGCACGGGCAGCGAGCAGCCCGCGACGTTCAGAGGGCCATGGGAATCGGGCGCATTCTCGACCCTATTGAGCAATGCAATCGCATGGGCGACGGCGCAATCACCTCCGGTCTAGATGGCGGGCGACGAGCAGCGACAACGGCAACTACACTTGGGTCGGCTTCGACAATGACAATTCGCAGGTGGAGTTGACACCCGACACACCGTTCACTTTCAACACGCTCACGGTTCTCCTTGACCAAAGAGCGCGGACGGCCAGAGGAGGATCAAGTCGATGGCATACGAACACATCCTGGTCGAGCGGGAGGACGGTGTCGGCATCGTCACGCTCAACAGGCCCGAGACCCTCAACGCCATGAACCGCAAGCTCGGGGCCGAGCTGCTCGACGCGGTGAAGCTGCTCGAAGCCGACGACGCGATCGGTTGCCTCGTCATCACCGGCGCCGGCGACAAGGCGTTCTCGGCAGGTGGCGACATCAAAGAGCAGCTGGACGACGACAGGCGTTACACCCGCGAGGAGCAAGACCGGATGGGCAATCCCCGGCGCGCCCTCGAGATCTCAGTCTGCGCCAAGCCGACCATCGGCATGATGAACGGCCTTGCTTACGGCGGTGCCGCCGTACTTGCCTCCGCGCTCGACATCAGGGTTGGGTGCGAGAGCTCGCGCTTCCGCTTCCTCGCTGCGGCATACGGGAGGATCAACGCAACTTGGTCGCTCGGCAGCCAGATCGGCTGGCCGCAGGCCAAGGAGCTGCTGTTCACCGCGCGCGTCGTCGAGGCCGAAGAGGCCTATCGCATCGGTCTTCTCAATCACCTGGTACCCAAAGCGCAGCTACGCTCCAAGACGATGCAGATGGCGAAAACGATAGCGGGCAATCATCGCGGCGCCGTGAGAGGGGTCAAGGCGCTGCTGCTCGAGCAGCAGGCGGAGAGCCTAGTTGAGCGCTGGTCAGCGGAACACCACTACACCACAGAGGTAATGCGCAATGCCCGGGCCAAGGACGCATTCCCCGAGTTCCTGGCCCGCAAGGGGATCTCCGCGAGCTGAAGGGCGGTCCACTGCGCGGGCTGCCCGGGGAAGGTATATACGGCGCAGGCCGGTATTGATTGCCCTCGGCAGATCATGATGACGTCAGGTCTGTTATGGGATCGGGGAGCATCACCATGACGAATCCGGGTATCGGCGACTCGCCGCGACGTCGTGAAGACTATCGATTGGTTACGGGAGCGGGTACCTTCGGGGATGACTTCACACTACCTGGGCAAACCTTTGCAACGATCGCCCGCTCTCCCCATGCGCATGCGATCCTGCGGCGGATCGAAACGACGAGAGCTTGCGCATTGCCAGGGGTGCTCGCGGTGCTCACTGCCGCCGACTATCTGGCCGATGGGCTGAAGCCCCTTATCCACTCACCATTCACGATTAGTCCGCCCGACATAACGCTGCGCAATTGCGGCGGGAAGCCGGTCTTCATCGCACCGCACTACCCGCTTGCCCACGATCGCGTGCGTTTCGTCGGTGAGGGCGTTGCGCTTGTCGTTGCGGAAACCCTGGCGACCGCCCGAGAGGCCGCCGAACTCGTCGAGGTAGAGTACGAGGTGCTTGCAGCCAGTGCCGAAGGCACCGACGCAGCAGAGCCCGGCGCGGCGCGCATCTGGCCGGATATGGATTCGAACGTCGCGCTCGATGCGGACGTCGGGGACGCGCGAGCCGCTGGCGAGGCGTTCAACCGGGCGGCTCACGTCATCCGGGTTGAGACGAAGATACCTCGCGTTACCGGCGTAACCATGGAGGTGCGAACGGCTTTGGCGGCCTATGAACCGGATTCCGGCAGAATAACCCTTTATGCGGGCGGTGGCGGGGTCGTTCGTCCAAAAATGGATCTCGCGCATATGCTCGGCCTGGAGCCGGCCAAGATACGCGTCGTCGCGAAGGATGTGGGCGGCAATTTCGGTACGCGCAATAACTCCTATCCCGAATTCGCGCTGGTGGCATGGGCGGCGCGCCGTTTGGGACGTCCCGTAAAATGGACGGGCGACCGCACGGAGTCGTTCCTGAGCGACTACCACGGTCGTGATCTGACCGTGTCGGCAGAGCTTGCCCTGGACAGCTCTGGCAAATTCCTGGCGCTGCGCGCTTCGAACATCAGCAATATCGGCGCCTACGCGATTTCCTTCGTTCCATTGACGAAGGGCACTGAGCTCATGTCGAGCATCTACCACGTGCCGACTGTGTCGGTGCGCGCGCGTGCCGTGTACTCCAATTCTTCGCCGACGACACCCTACCGCAGTGCCGGCCGGCCGGAAGTCATGTTTGTGATCGAGCGGCTCATTGATCGCGCTGCTCAGACTTGCGGGTTCGACCGCCTTGCGCTGCGCCGCATGAACCTGATCCCGCCCCAGGCGCTCCCCTATGTCAACCCTTTCGGGATGACCTATGACAGCGGCCTCTACGAGAAGGTTTTCAATGATGCCATTTCTCTCGCCGATTGGAGCGGCTTCGAGGCGCGCCGCGCAGCCTCGATGGCGAAGGGCTTGCGTCGCGGCATTGGCACCGGGTGCTACATCGAATCGGCCAGCGGCGCGCCGCATGAGCGGGCCACGGTGAAGGTTTCGCCAGAAAACGCGGTTACCGTGACGATCGGCACCCTTTCGGCCGGGCAAGGCCACGAGACGAGCTTTGTGCAATTGGTCAGCGAGTGGCTCGGCGTCGCTCCCGACGCGGTGACCCTGGTGACCGGGGATACGGACCTGATCACCGCGGGGGGAGGCTCCCATTCGGGACGATCGATGCGGCACGCGGCAACCACGGTCCGGCGCGCAACCAGCGAGATCGTTGCCAAGGGCCGCCGAATTGCCGCCTGCCTTCTTGGATCGGATGCGGCAGACATTAGCTTCGCCGACGGCACGTTTCGCCTCATCGGCTCTAACCGCTCCGTTGATCTGTTCGAGGTTGCGGCGGCCGCGGTTTCCAATAGCGACCTGCCCGAAGACTTGCGCGGCTCGCTGCAGGCGACCGCCGATGTCGACAGCCGCGTCTCGTCCTTCCCGTATGGATGCCATGTCGCCGAGGTTGAGATCGACATTGACACCGGCCTGGTTACGCTTGCGCGATATACCGCCATCGATGATGTCGGCCGCGCCGTAAATCCCATGATCGTGCAAGGTCAGACTCACGGGGGAATTGCCCAAGGTGTCGGTGAAGCCCTGATGGAACGTTGCATCTATGACTCCACGGGCCAGCTCTTGACCGCATCATTCATGGACTACGCGATGCCACGCGCAACGGACCTTCCAATGTTTGAAACGGCAATCAGCGAGGTGCCGTCAACTACGCATCCGCTCGGTCTGCGGGGTGGCGGAGAAGGTGGAATTACTCCGGCACTAGGGGTGATTGCCAACGCCATCGTGGACGGATTGCGTGAGTTCGGCGTGACGCACGTCGACTTGCCCGCGACGCCTGAGCGTATCTGGCGCGCGATTCAACAAGCGCATACGGCATCATGAGTATCCGGAAAGCAAGGGAGACCGGCATGGCCAATCGAGTGAACTACAAGGTGGTCGAGGGCTGGGAGCAATTGCCCAAGGGCTTTGCCCATCGGGATGTGGCCGGCGTGGCGGTGGATCAGGAAGATCGTGTGTTTCTGATCTGCCGCGGCGAGAACCCGGTGATCGTCTACGACCGCCAGGGTAATTTCGTGCGCACCTGGGGCAAAGGTGACTTCTCCCTGCGCACGCACGGCATCTACGTCGCGCCCAATGGCAGCATCTTCGCCACCGACGATGGCAATCACACCGTTCGCCAGTTCACCCCCGAGGGCCGGCTACTGATGACCATGGGGACTCTGAACGTGCCGTCCGACACCGGCTATGACGGCAAGACGACTGGCTCGATCAAGCACGCCGGCCCACCGTTCAACCGTCCTACCAACGT
>VBAB01000337.1 GCA_005888525.1 Alphaproteobacteria bacterium | reverse complement strand
CCCGCAGGCGATCGATCAGCTCCGGCGTGAGCCGCACAGGGTCGGAGGGGTCGTTCACGGCGTCCTCGCTGCCCGTCGCAGCCGGTCGTTGATGGCCTCGCCGAGCCCCGTGTGCGGGATCGGCATGACGGCAATGGCCGTCGCACCCGCTGCGTCGAGCGCGCGCAGCGCGGAGAACAGGTTGGCGGCGGCCTCCACGAGGTCGCCGGACAGGCTGAGGTTGATCATGGCTCTATCGTGCTTCGGCACCGCGTGCCCGAAAGCCAGCAGCGCCTCCCCGTCGCGCACCTCGCGCGCCTCGAGCCGGAGCCTGGTGGCTGGCGCGTAGTGCCGCGCCAGCATGCCCGGCGAGGCGGGTTTTCCCGGCTCGCCCTGGGCCAAGGCGACCGGCCGGCCGAGGACGCTTGCGATGCTGTCGCGCGCGAGCCCTCCCAGA
>VBAB01000336.1 GCA_005888525.1 Alphaproteobacteria bacterium | reverse complement strand
GGCCCGCCGTCGAGAATGATCGCGACGCTGGCTCCGAGGTCCGCCTCGACGTGCGCGGCCGTCGTCGGGCTGACGTGTCCGGAACGGTTGGCGCTGGGCGCCGCGATCGGCCGATCGGCGGCGCGCAGCAGCGCCTGGGCAACCGGGTGCGCGGGCACCCTGAGCGCGATGGTGTCGAGGCCCGCGGTCGCCAGGTCCGCCACGGGACAACCGGCCTGCTTGGCCATCACGAGGGTCAGGGCGCCCGGCCAGAGCGCCTCCGCCAATCGCCGGCCGAGGTCGGTGAGGCGCCCCAGCCGCGCGACGGCGTCGATGTCGGGAACGTGCACGATCAGCGGATTGAACCGCGGCCGTCCCTTGGCGGCAAAGATTGCCGCCACCGCCCGGCCGTTGCAGGCGTCGGCGCCGAGGCCGTACACGGTCTCCGTGGGAAAGGCGACCAGGGCGCCGTCGCGCAGCGCCGCGCCGGCGGCCGCGACCGCCTCCGATGTTGCCTCCAGGATGGCCATTGAACCTTGCACCAACGTCGCGCGGGCGCCGGGATGACGATTGTCTCGCGGAGGCGAGCCGACGTCACTTCCCATACTTCGCCCAATAGGCGCCGAACAGTGCTTCCTCGCTGGGCTTGTCCTCGGGGATGGTGGTGACGAGGTGCGTGATGTTGACGAAGCAGCGCCAATTCAGGTTGTCGGAGATCGAGTTGCCCTGCCACGTGCCGCAGCCCATCGACAGCGTGAAGGGCAGGCCGTTGTCGAACCCGCCGCCGTTGCCGAAGGTGTGGGCCTGATTGACCAGCACGCGCACCACGTCGATGTCACGGGCGAGCTCGCGCGCGTGCGCGGGGTCCTTGGTGTGGATGCCGCAGGAGTGGCCCTTGCCCTGATACTCGAGGATGTCGCGCACGATGCGCTTGGCGTCGGCGAAATCCCTGGCGCGGTAGACGGTGAGAATCTCGCCCGAGAGCGGGTAGTCCGTGCCGGTGCCGGTCTCCTCCACCATCACGAACTTGCAGCCCTGGGCGTCGGCCCCGAGCTCGAACGCGTCGATCAGCGCGGGGGAGCCTTGCGCGATCACCGCGCGGTTGAGCTTGCCGTCCTGCCACAGCCGGTCGACGATGCGCGCCCGCTCCGCCGCGGTGGCGAGATAGCCGCCCTCCCGGCGCAACGCGGCAATCGCCATGTCGTAGACTTCTTCGACGATCACCAGCGCGTTCTCGGAGGAGCACGAGGTCGCGTGATCGAACGTCTTCGACTGCATGATCTTGTGCGCGGCGTCGGCGAGGTCGGCGCTCGTGTCGATGATGACAGGCGCATTGCCGAGGCCGACGCCGATCGCCGGCGTGCCGGACTTGTAGGCGCCCTTGACGTTCACCTGGCTGCCGGTCACGACGACCAGGTCGACGAGCTGCATCAGCCGCGTGGTCGCCTCGCGCGTCACGGGATTGGGCAGCAGCTGCACGAGGTCCGCGGGCAGGCCGATCTTCTCGAGCTCGCGCCGCATGCCGTCGACGGCCGGCTGCGTCGCCGCCCAGGCCGAGGGCGGCGGCGCGATGATGACGGCGTTGCCGCCCTTGAGCGCCATCATCGCCTTGTTGACGGGCGTGGCGGACGGGTTGGTCGAGGGGGTCAGCGCCCCCACCACGCCGACAGGCTTGGCGTACTTGACGATACCCTTGTCGGGGATGTGCTCGATGATGCCCGTCGACTTCACTCTCAGCAGGTCGCGCAGGGTGCCGAACGTCTTCCTCTGGTTCTTGACGACCTTGCTTTCCACCTCGCCTATTCCGGTCACCTCGACCGCGATCTCCGCAAGCCGGCGCGCCCGGGCGGGCTCGTAGATCGACCAGGCCAGCGCGGTGACCGCCTCGTCGATGCGTGCCTGGCCATGTGCGGCAATCTCGTCAGCATACCAGGCCATCGCCGCGCGAGCCTTGACGACCATCCCGACAATATGATCGTCTGTCGGAATATCAGCGGCTGTCTTTGCGGCGCGCGTTGCCATTCGGGTGTTTTGCATGCAACGGATTTTCCTTTCAACTCGTTACCGGGGCGGGGCCTCGCGCGTCATAGTCCGCTCGGCAGTCGGCTTGTCAACTCTACCTCCGAAAAGTTCGAAAAGCGGGCCGTAGCACGCCGGGCGCATGCGCCTGTCGGAGACTGCGCGGGCGTGGCGGTCGTGCAGGCGAACCGGCAACAACGGCCTACCCCGCGGAGATGGTTCAATAACGGAGCTGCCCGTCACGAATGCCCAGCGATGTCAGGTCATCCGCCCTCGAGAAGGCGCTGTCGGTCCTGGAAGCCGTCAGCGATCAGACTCAAGCCGTGGGTCTGCCCGACCTGGCGGTCCGGCTGCGGCTTCCCCGCCAGACCGTGCACCGCGTGCTCGGCCAGCTCGAAAAGCTGAAACTCGTCATCCGCGATCGGTCGCGCGAGCGCTATTCCGTCGGCCCGCGGCTGTCGCGGCTCGCCTTCGTGACGCTGCGCTCGCTCAACCAGTCGGCGCCCGTCAGGTTGATCCTGCAGGACCTCGTCGACGACATCGGCGAGACCTGCAACGTCGGCGTCCTGGACGATTTGGACTATGTCTTCCTGCAGCTCATGGAATGCCGATGGCCGCTGCGCCTGCACCAGGAGGTCGGCACGCGCATCGCTGCGCATACCGTCTCGGGCGGCAAGCTGCTGCTCGCCTACCTCGACCCCGTCCTGAGCCGCAACCTCATCAAGGCGCGCAAGCTGAAGGCCGCCACATCGCGCACCCTGACGAGCCTCGCCGACCTGGAGGCCGAATTCGCGCGCGTCCGTGCCGCGGGCTACGCCCTGAACAACCAGGAGCGCATCGACGGCATCGTCGGCGTTGCCGTGCCGGTCTTCGACCCGGACGGCAACGTGCTCGCGTCGGTCGGCATGCACGGGCCGTTGCCTCGGGTCACCATGAAGACTTGCGAGCGCCACGTACCCCGCCTGCAGCAGGCCGCGGCACGGATCGCCCGCGTATGGTTTGCCTGACGAGAAGCGGCCGAGCAATCTCAGCCGCGCTCCAGCAGGCGCTTGTCCCACCAGACGGGCTTCTCCAGTGGCTGGCGAATTCTTGCCGAGTCTGGATGCTTGGGATTGATGAGGACGTTCTGCTCTTCGCGCGCAACGTAGCTGGGTACGATCAAGATTGCGGATCGCTTTTCATCCAGCCACTTCGACCCGTGCGCCCGCGCTTGAGGACTATCAAGGAGATCCCAGTCGGGCAGAATGTCCTTCGTGACCACCTCGTAAGAGGTCCCGGCCGGAATCTCAATCTCGATGAAGTGCTGGTCGGGCGGGAGGACACCATTGTAGTGGGCCAGCTTCTCGAGCATGGCGGTGCTGTAATGAGCCGACGTATAGATGACCTCTTGCCCCCTGTTGTGCCAACGACCTTCAGTGACGGCCGCGCCTTCACCGCTGAAGATCGGATACTTGCCCTTGGGGTCGCCAATACGAAATACCCGCATCGGCTCCGGCAAAGCACGGACAGTCATTACGCAGCTATGCCAGCCTCCGCTTGCGCCAGAAGCTTCAGCACGAGATCGGCGCCAGTGGTCGATTCCTTTGCAACATCAAGAGGAGTGCGCCCTCCAAGAATCGCGTGCTCACGGAGCAAGAACTGTGCAGCCAGCTTGCTGTCGTCATGGTATTGGCGCAGCACTTCCACGAATACCCTGGCTAGCGCTAGAATCTTCTCACTTTCGTCCTTTGTCAGAGGCTGCATTTTCTTCAAGCGCCGATGATAGGTTGACTTGGGAATGATATGATATACTTGAATAAATTGACCTTTAGGGTCGACTCTTCGGACAATGACGTCAGCAGTGTTCGCAGGAAAGCCTCTTTCGACTCGCTCGACGAGCGTGAGGTCGCTCATCCTCTTGGCCTTTGGCAGGCCCAGGAAAGTCGCCAGCCGGCTGGCTTCCGAGTGTCCATTTTCAAGCAGCATGGCGCATACTCTGCACGAGTTTCATCTGGGACAAATGTAGTCCCGCATGGCACAAGAAGCAATGGTCATGGAACCGCGCGTCGCAACCCCAAACGCTGTTCCGTGAATTGACACCCCTGCCGAGCACGTGTGAGCCTGACGGCCATCCTTCACATCATCGGGTTCGGGAGCGTGGCATGCCCAAGATGACGCCCAGCGAGGCTTTCGTCGAAACGCTCGTGGCGCACGGCGTCAAGCACGTGTTCGGCATCGTCGGCTCCGCCTACATGGACGCGCTCGATCTCTTCCCGGCGGCGGGCATTCGCTTCATCCCTACCGTGCACGAACAAGGTGCGGGGCACATGGCAGACGGCTATGCGCGGGTCTCGGGCCGCCACGGCGTCTGCATCGCCCAGAACGGCCCTGGCGTGACGAACTTCGTCACCTCGACCGCGGCCGCCTTTTGGGCGCACTCGCCGGTCGTCGTCGTCACGCCGGAGTCGGGTTCGATGGGCATGGGGCTCGGCGGCTTCCAGGAGACGGACCAGCTGCCGATCTTCTCCAAGATCACCAGGTTCCAGGGCCACGTGAACAATCCGGCGCGCATGGCCGAGATGACAGGGCGCTGCTTCGACATGGCCATGGCCGAGCGTGGCCCGGCGCAGCTCAATATCCCGCGTGACTACTTCTACGGCGAGATCACCTGCGAGATCCCGCAGCCGCAAAGGGTGGCGCGCGGTGCGGGCGCCGAGGAGAGCTTGGACGAGGCGGCCGACCTGTTGGCCAAGGCCAAGTTCCCGGTGATCGTCGCCGGCGGCGGCATCATCATGTCGGGCGGCCTCGAGGAGGCGAAGGAGCTGGCGGAGTTCCTGCAGGCCCCCGTCGTCAACAGCTACCTGCACAACGACAGCTTCCCCGCCGATCATCCGCTGTGGTGCGGCCCGCTCGGCTACCAGGGCTCCAAGGCGGCCATGAAGATCATCGCCCAGGCCGACGTGGTGCTGGCCTTGGGCACGCGGCTCGGGCCCTTCGGCACGCTGCCGCAGCACGGTCTCGACTACTGGCCCAAGAAGGCGAAGATCATCCAGATCGACAGCGACCACCGCATGCTGGGCCTCGTCAAGCAGATCTCGGTCGGCATCTGCGGCGATGCCAAGGCGTCTGCGCGCGCGCTCAACCACCGCCTCGCCAACCGCGACGTGGCCGCGCGCAGAAGCGCGCCGGCCCGCCTCGAGACGCTGAAGTCGGAGAAAGAGGCCTGGGAGAAGGAGCTGGGCGCCTGGACGCACGAGACGGACGACTGGTCGCTCGAGGTCGCCAAGGGCGTCGACCGCATGCATCCGCGCCAGATGCTGCGCGAGCTGGAGAAGGCCATGCCTAAGGGCGCCATGGTCTCCACCGACATCGGCAACATCTGCTCGGTGTCGAACAGCTACCTGCGCTTCCGCCAGCCCAACTCGATGTTCGCCGCCATGAGCTTCGGCAACTGCGGCTATGCGTTTCCCACCATCATCGGCACCAAGGTGGCGGCACCCGAGCGTCCGGCCATCGCCTACGTCGGCGACGGCGCGTGGGGCATGAGCTTCGGCGAGCTGCTCACCTGCGTGCGCGAGGAGATCCCCGTCACCGCCGTCGTCTTCAACAACGAGCAGTGGGGTGCGGAGAAGAAGAACCAGGTCGACTTCTACGCCAACCGCTTCGAGGGCGTGAACCTGAAGAACCCAGGCTGGGCCGAGGTTGCGCGCACGCTGGGGGCCGAGGGCGTCGTCGTGAAGAACCTGGGCGACGTCGGCGAGGCCCTGGAGAAGGCCGTTGCCGCCCAGAAGAAGGGCAAGACCACCGTGCTGGAGATGCTGGTGACGAAGGAGCTGGGCGACCCCTTCCGCCGCGACGCCCTGAAGAAGCCCAAGCGGCTGCTGAAGAAATACGAGCACACCAACGTGGCCTAACCACCCGTCATCCCGGAATTCGCGTCAGCGAATATCCGGGACCCTGGTACGAGATCCCGGATAGCCTCCGCAAGAGCGTCGGCTTCCGGGATGACGGGTCGAGGCCGCGCAGCCGCTCCATAGCTGTAACCGGCGCCGGCCCCGTGCTATTTTCGCGGCCAACCCCACATCTATGATCTCGGTCTAGCAAGGCCGAACCGTCGAGGCTCACGCCCAAGAAATAGCTGCCCACATGCCGCTCAAGAACACGCGCGAGGTGCCGCTCGGCCCGGAGCAGCCGCCCGCCAAGACCGGGCCGGCGGTGATCGCGCAATACCTGAAGACGCTGCCGGGCTCACCCGGCGTCTACCGCATGCTCGATGCGGCGGGCACCGTCATCTATGTGGGCAAGGCGCGCAACCTCAAGGCGCGCGTCACGAACTATGCGCGCGCCGGCAACCACACCAACCGCATCACGCGCATGATCTCCGTCACCGCGTCGATGGAGTTCGTGACGGTGCGCACGGAGGCCGAGGCGCTGCTGCTGGAAGCCAACCTGATCAAGCGCTTCCGCCCGCGCTACAACGTGCTGCTGCGCGACGACAAGTCCTTCCCCTACATCCTGATCGCCCGCGACCACAAGGTGCCGCAGATCCTCAAGCACCGCGGCGCGCGCAACCGCAAGGGCGAGTATTTCGGGCCGTTCGCGTCGGCCGGCGCGGTCAATCGCACCATCAACATGCTGGAGCGGGCGTTCCTGCTGCGCTCCTGCTCGGATCCCGTGTTCGAGAGCCGCACGCGGCCGTGCCTGCTCTACCAGATCAAGCGCTGCTCGGCGCCCTGCACCGGCGAGATCGGGCTGGAGGACTACGGCTCCCTCGTCGAGGAGGCGACGCGCTTCCTCAAGGGCGAAAGCCAGAATGCGCGCCAGATGTATCAGCGGCTGATGCAGGAGGCGGCCGCCAACCTCGACTACGAGCAGGCCGCCAAGTACCGCAACCGCCTGTGGGCGCTGGCCCACGTCACCGCCGACCAGAACATCAATCCGGAGGGCATCGAGGAGGCGGACGTGTTCGCCGCCTATCAGGAGGGCGGGCAGACCTGCGTCCAGGTGTTCTTCTTCCGGTCGGGCCAGAACTGGGGCAACCGCGCCTACTTCCCGCGCGCCGACAAGTCGCTGGCGGTTGAGGAGGTGCTGGAAGCCTTCATCGCCCAGTTCTACGACGACAAGCCGGTGCCGCGCTGCATCTTCCTCAGCCACGCGCTGCCGATGCAGGCCTTGCTCGAGGAGGCGCTCTCCACCAAGGCCGAGCGGCGCGTCGAGATCCGCGTGCCGCAGCGGGGCACCAAGACCACAATCGTCGAGCACGCCACGCAGAACGCTCGCGAGGCCCTCGGGCGCCGGCTGGCCGAGACCTCCTCGCAGCGCATCCTGCTCGACGCGCTCAAAGAGCGGTTCGGGCTGATGAAGGCGCCGCGCCGCATCGAGGTGTTCGACAACAGCCACATCCAGGGGGCCAGCGCCGTCGGCGCCATGATCGTGGCCGGCCCCGAGGGGTTCGTGAAGAACCAGTACCGCAAGTTCAACATCAAGTCCGCCGACCTCGCCCCCGGCGACGACTACGCCATGATGCGCGAGGTGCTGAGCCGCCGCTTCAAGCGCCTGGTCCTGGACGAGGCAGAGGCGCCTGGAACCGAGGTGTCAGACCCTTCGGGTCCGAGAGGTGTCAGACCCTCTGGGTCTGACACCATGACGGACATGTCGGACCAAGGTGTCAGACCCGGAGGGTCTGACACCGATGAGACACCCCCCTCGCGCATCGAGCCGGCGCAGCCGCCGCCGATCGACCGGCGTGGCGGCAGCGCCCTGGCCTTCGGCGTGCTGCGCGCAGATGCGGACGACGCCGGCGTCTTGTCCGAGACCGAGCTATCCGTCCTCGAAGCCGACGCGGAGCCGGACGCCCACGCCCCGGAGGCCGCAAGCGACGATTTCCCCGCGCGCCCCGACCTCGTGCTGATCGACGGCGGCCGCGGACAGCTCGCCGTCGCGCGCGAGGTGCTGGAGGCCTTCGGCATCACCGACATCGCGCTCGTCGGCGTCGCCAAGGGGCCCGACCGCGATGCCGGCCGCG